>JAITLE010000282.1 GCA_031278075.1 Bifidobacteriaceae bacterium
GGCGTGCCTAGCTGGCGAGCGGCGCAGTAGGCGAGGATCGGTGGATCGAGGCTATGGCAAGTGGCAGGAGTTAAGGGAGCCGGATTCGTGACCGCCCCCGCGGTGGGCTGGACCAGGCCGGCTGCTGCGACAGCCTGATCCAGCCCGCCCGCGGGGGCGGTGGATGGCTCAGCCGGTCACGCGGCGCCGACCGCGGACTTGGCGGCCCGGACCCGAGTCCAGGCGACCAGTCCGGCGCACGTCGTCGCCCACCAAAGTAGACCCGGGCCCGGCGGCGACATGGACAACGCATGGGGTTGAAGGTAAGCCTAACCTAAGTTAGGCTGACCTTAGTCGCGCCCCTGGCGGTCTCCGCTGTTCAGGCCAGGTGGTGGCATGAAGGCGAGGAAGGATTAGACGCTACAGATGATGATCGCGCCAGGGCGCATTCGTTCGAGCGCCCGCGGCACGGGGCGCGGCGCTCAACCAATCAGCGCGGCGCGCCAGGGCAGAATCGCCGCTTGGGCGGCGCTGGCCGCCCTCGCCGGATGCCTGCTTGGGGCGTGCGGAGGCGCGGAGGGCGAGGAGCGCGGGGGCACGGCGTCGTTCGATTTGTCCGCCGTGTCCGCGGACCCGCAGGCGTACGAAGGCCCCTCGACGGCGACGGTGGCCGATTCGGCGATCACGCCGATAACCGACGCGCCCAACCCCGAACTGCCCGCGACCGTAGTGGACGCGCAAGGCAGCGAGGTGACGGTGACGGACGTGAGCCGCATCCTGGCGCTCGACATCTACGGCACCACCAGTCGGATCGTGTTCTCGTTAGGGCTGGGGCCCAATGTGGTGGGCCGGGACACGTCCTCGGCGTTCCCCGAGATCAAAGACCTCCCAAGAGTCACACCCAGCGGCAACACGCTGAGCGCTGAAGCGATCCTGGAGCTGGCGCCATCGGTCATCATCACCGACACGTCGCTTGGGCCGTGGGACGTGCTGTTGCAGATCAGGGAGGCAGGCGTGCCGGTCGTCGTGGTGGACTCACACCGCTCGATCGAATCGAATCCGACCCTGATCCAACAGGTGGCGGACGCGCTCGGCGTCTCAGCCGACGGCGCGCGCCTCGCCCAACGCACCAGCGAGGAAGTGGCGGCGGCCACCCAAACGATCGCCCAGGCGGCACCCGCCGACGATGCGAAAAAGCTCCGCATGATGTTCCTCTACCTGCGCGGCAGCGCGGGCGTCTATTACGTCTTCGGGGCCGATTCGGGCGTAGATTCGCTGATCACAGCCCTAGGCGGGGTCGACGTCGCCACCGAGGTGGGCTGGGTCGGCATGCAGCCCGTCACCGACGAGGGACTTGTCTCCATGAACCCCGACCTGATCCTCGTGATGACGCGCGGCATCGAATCGGTCGGCGGCGTCGATGGATTGCTCGAACGGTTCCCCGCCGTCGCCGCCACGCCGGCGGGCGCGAAGCGCCGGGTGGTCGACATGGACGATTCCCAAATGCTCGCCTTCGGGCCGAGCACACCCGCGGTCCTGACCGCGTTGGCGCAGGCCATCTACGCCCCAGGGAGCGCCGGATGACGGCCGCCGACCTCGCGTCCGCCGACCTGCGGGCGGCGGTGGATGCGCTGCCGCCAGCCCGGCCCGCGCGGGCCACAGCCGCGCTGACGGGCCTGGGCGTCGCGTTGGTCGCGGTGGCCGTCGTGTCGGCCGGGGTCGGCCAGATGAACCTGAGCCCAGCCGAGGTGTGGCACGTGCTGGCGGCGCAGCTCGGGTTCGACTGGGGCACACCATCCGCTCATCCCAACGCCGAGGCGGTGCTCTTGTCGGTGCGGTTCCCGCGGGTCGCGTTGGCGGCGCTCGCAGGGGCGGGGCTCGGAACCGCGGGCGCGCTGATGCAAGGCGTGTTCGGGAACCCGTTGGCGGAACCCGGCGTGATCGGGGTCAGCGCGGGCGCCGCGGCAGCCGCCTGCGGCTACATCGCCCTCGGATCGCAGGGCGCCGGCCCATGGGGTGCAGCGCTGTTCGCCTTCGCGGGCGGACTCGGGACCACGTTCCTGGTCTACGCCCTGAGCCGATCAGGCGGGCGCACCGAGGTGGTGACGCTGGTGCTCACCGGGATCGCCGTCAACGCCGTGGCCGGCGCCGCGATCGCGCTGTTCACCTTCCTGGCGGACACTGCCGCCCGCGAGGAGATCATCTTCTGGCAACTGGGCTCCCTCAACGGCACCAGGTGGGCCTATGTGGCGATCGCCGCGCCGATCGTGACGGTGGCGGTCGCGCTAGCGTCGACCCTGGCCCGAAAGCTGGACCTGCTATCCCTCGGGGAACGGTCGGCCCGGCACCTCGGCGTCGACGTGGAGCGATTGCGCGTTGTGGTGATCGTGCTGGTCGCGGCGATGACGGCGGCGGCGGTGGCGTTCTGCGGGATCATCGCGTTCGTGGGGTTGGTGGTGCCGCACCTCGTCCGGCTGGCGCTTGGCCCCGGGCACAGGGTGCTGTTGCCCGCGTCCGCGCTGGGCGGCGCGGTGCTGCTGATGACAGCCGATGTGGTGGCCCGCACCGCGGTCGACTACGCCGACCTTCCCATCGGCATGTTGACCTCCCTGGTGGGCGGACCGTTCTTCTTTTATCTGCTGCGCCGCTCGCGCCGCCAGGCAGGGGGGTGGGCGTGACGCGCCGTCCAGCGCCATCCGCCGTGGCGCCGCCGCTTCAGGCACGCGGGGTCTCGTATTCCGTCGGCGCGACCGCGATCCTGCGGGATGTCGACCTGCGGGTCGGACCAGGCGAGCTGATCGCCTTGGCAGGTCCCAACGGGGCGGGGAAGTCGACCCTGCTCGGAGTGTTGGCCGGCGACCTCAGGCCCTGCGCTGGGACGGTCACTTTGGGGGGAACGGCGGTGCACGGCATCGGCGTGCGGGAATTGGCGCGACTGCGGGCCGTGCTGCTTCAGGAGAACCGCGTCTCGTTCCCGTTCACCGTCGCGGACGTCGTGCGGATGGGGCGCGCGGCGCTCGAGGAGGACCCCGCGGCGGACGATGCCGCCGTCGCCGCCGCGCTCGCCGCGACCGACACGCTGCACTTGGCCGGGCGTCGGTTCCCGTCGCTTTCGGGCGGGGAGAAGGCCCGGGTCAGCTTCGCGCGGACGCTGGCGCAGGACGCGGCGATCCTGCTGTTGGACGAGCCGACCGCCGCCCTCGACATCCGTCACCAAGAACTGGTGATGGGGTTGGCGCGGCGCTGCGCGGACCGGGGGAAATCCGTGGTCGCGGTGCTGCACGATCTGTCGCTGGCGGCGGCGTGGGCGGACCGCTTGGCGCTGCTGGGTGATGGGCGTCTGGTGGCGGCCGGCCCGGTCGCGGAGGTGGCGACAGCGGACGCGCTGAGCGAGTTGTACGAACACCCTGTGGCCGTCGTGCCCGATCCGGTGACCGGTCTGCCGGTGATCATGCCTCGAAGGGGGGCGCTGACATGCGTTCGATGAAGTTGGGGAGCGGTCGGACGACTCGTGCGGGGGTGGCGGCCGTGGCGGCCGCGCTCGCGTGGGCCGTCGCGGCGGGCGCGCCGGCGGCGGGGGCTGCCGGAACGGCCGGGCCGCGGGTGTTCAAGAACGCCGCGCCGGCTGCGGCCGCGGGGGCCGCGGTGGTGGTGACAGGGCCCGAAGGGCCTGGCCGGGCGTCCGCCACCGGCGCGAGCACGCTGCGCCTGCAAGGCTCGGGTTTCCAGTCCATCCAGGGCGGGTTCGGAGGGATCTACGTGCTGTTCGGCACGGTCGCGCAGACCTGGCGCCCGTCTGAGGGCGGCGTCGGCGGGCGAGACTTCCTCTACGTGCCGGACGCGCAGACCAAGGACAACGCCGGCCGCGAGAAGTTTGTCGCGTTCCCGGGCTCAGAGACGGCGGCGAGCGCCAACGGCGGCCTGATCGCGGCGGACGGCACATGGTCCACCGAGATCCAGACGCCTGGCCCGACCTTCGAGGTGGAGGACGCCTCCGGGAAGCGGCAATCGATCGATTGCCGCGTGGTCCAGTGCGGGGTCATCACCATCGGCGCCCACGGTGTGGTCAACGCGAACAACGAGACGTTCACCCCGGTCAGCTTCGGCGCGGCGGGCGCCGCCGCGACGAGCAGCGCTTCCGCCGAGAGCGCCGACTCGTCAGTTGGCGAGGTCGCGAAGACCGCCGAGGGGACGGCTTCGCCTGACGCCGGCCCCGTCACCCAAGTGGCGGCGGCCGCTGGGCCCGCGACACTCGGGATCGATCCGACGACGGCTGTCGCCGGCCATGCGTTGGCGTTCACCGGCCGCGGGTTCGCGCCCGGGGAGCAGGTCACCGCGGTGCTCGACGACGGAGTCGTCTCAGCTGGGCCGCTCACGGCGGGCCAGTATGGCGAGGTGGCGGGTGTCCTGCCCCTGGACGTGGCGCTGAGGGTCGGATCGCACACGCTGAAACTGGGCGGGGCGGCGTCGGGAGTGGCCGCGGAGACCATGATCACGGTGCGGCGCGACCCGTCGCTGGTCGAGGCGTCCGAACAGGCCAGCGAGGCGGCTGCCGTGGGCGAGCCGAGTCGGCTGGGCGTCTGGGAGATCGCGATCGTGGTGGCGGCGGTCGCCCTCGCGCTGGCTTTGGTCGCCTCCCTGACAGCGGCCGCGGCGGCACGCCGCTCACGCCGGGCGTTGGCCGCGCCGCCGCCCGGCGTGGGGAGCGATGCGCCTGAGATGGGCGCTGGAGCGCCCGGAGTGGGGAGCGATGCGCCTGAAACGGGCGCTGGAGCGCCCGGAGTGGGGGATGAGACGTCTGCGACGGGCGCTGGAGCGCCCGCGGTGGCCGCGCCGGCCGAGCCCGCAGCGCCGGCCGAGCCCGCAGCGCCGCCGAACATCGGGGCCGCGGCGTGAACGGCCTGGCGGCGGCCCTGGCCGCGTTGGCGTTTGGCTTGGGCGGCGCCGCGACCGGGGCTGAGCCCGACCCAGGCGGACACATCGCGATCAGCGTCACCATCCCGCGGGCCGCCGAGTCGGCGGCGCCTGGCGCCGCCGTCCAACTGGTGAACGCACGGCTGGACTGGGGCTTCAACCTGGAGACCCGCGGCAAGAGCTACTACGGGGACTGCAACTTCCTGATGGCGGGCGTCCCCGGGACGGACGGCGACGCGGGCGAAGCCCACCAGTGGGGGCTGGCGGGATGGGGGGCAGGGCTGTACCACGCCCAGTCCGGGAACGCCGAAGTGGTGGGCGCGGACGGGGCCACGCCGGTCGCCTTCGAGGACCGCTGCCTCGACCCCGCCGGCGAACCGGTGAGATACGACGCCGCCGACCGGGCCGCGAGCACATACACCGCCACCATGGTGCGGCTCCAAGGAGGCGAGGGGTGGCGCGACCCGGACACCGGCGCCACCCAGATCGCCTGGAGTGGGTCGTTCACAGTTGTCTACTACGACGGCCTGACCTATTTCACCTTGACCGACCCTCAGCTCACGATCACAGCGGACGGGGTGGCGACCCTGACCGCGACGGCCGGCGGCTGGGGGTCGCCGCGGGACGGTGGCGCATGGGGCCGCCACCCCGACACGGAGGTGGTGCTGGTGGAGGCGGGATCGGCATCGTCCACCGGGAGCGGCGACGTGGCCGAAGGCGTCTTCCCCAGCGAGAGCGGAGTGGTGGTCCGCCACGCCTACGCGAACCGGGCGATCGTGACGCCAGCGGGAGCGTCCCCCCAAAAACTCGGCGACGCGTCGACGACGCCCGGGGCGTGGCCGCAGTCGTTCGTGGATTTCCAAGGGCTGACCGGACTGCACTCGTACTGGTATTCGTCGGGCGCGGCGATCGACTACCGCAAGCCGCCGGACGCCGTGTATGTGAGCTGGGACGCCGCCCGACCGATCGCGTCCACGGCCGGGAGCCAAACGCCGCCCGGCGAGTCCACCACTGGGGCCTGGCGCGGAGGCGTCGCCACGGCCGCCGGGTCCAGCACCAACTCGACGCAGGGCGGGGACGGCGGCGCCGAGACGGTCGACGCCGCCGACCCCTGGGATTCAAGTCTCCGACCGGTGGTCTACTCCAAGGCCAGGCCGGATTTGGTGCCGTCGCGACAACCCGTCGTCGGCGCCTCCCCCGCGGCCAAAGCCGCGGTTTTCACCCTGCTGGTCTCAGCCTTGACCGCCTTGCTCGCTTGGCGCCGCGGCTGGTTCCGGCATCGACCGAAAGGAATCATCTCATGACAACTCGACTAAGGCGGGCAGCCGCGGCGGCCAGCGCCGGGGTGCTCGCGCTGGGCGGCGCGCTCGCCGCGACAACAGCGGCCCATGCCGCATCCGTCCAGGTCAGCGACGTGACGCTGGCCTGGGGGGTGAATGATGAGACGAACGGCGCCGCGTTCTTCGGGGGCTGTAACTTCCTCAGCGCGGGCGTGGCCGGTGACACCGGCTCGGCACGGCAATGGGCCGAGGCCGACGGGCTCTACAAGGCGACGGATGGCGCCGTCTCGATCGAGAAACCGACCGCCGACGGCGGTTGGGAAGCCCCGACCTGGAGCACCAAGTGCCAGAACTCGGCCGGGAACACCGTGACGACGGCGGCGGGCTCCACCACCGGCGCCCGCGTCAAGTTCTCCGGCGGGACCGGCGAGGTCGACCTCGACGCCGGGACCGCCGAGATCACCTGGGATGGCGGCTTCACGGTCGCGTACTACGGCGGCATGACCTACTGGAGCGCCGAGGACCCGGTCTTGACCGTCCTGGCGGACGGCAGCGCGACCCTCACCGCGACGGGTTCCGGTTACGCCACGTCGATGGCTGACATGACCATCTGGGAAGCGATCACGCCAACCGAGATCGTGTTGGCGGACTTCTCCGAGGTGGAGCTGACCGCCGAGGGCTTCACCCAGGCGCCTGAGTACCTGGGCGTGACTGTGAGCGGAGTGTCGCAGACAACCACCGGCGATTATTGGGGATCGTTCCCGCAGTCTTTCGTGGACTTCCAGCAGGTCACCGGGCAGAGTTCGTACTGGTATTCGTCCGGCGGCTCCCAAGACCCGAAGAAGGTGGCCGTGCCGGTCAGCGTGGAATGGGAGATCGCGCCGCCGCTGGAGCCCAGCGTCGCCGTGTCTGCTCTGACCTTGTCCGCCGACGGCTCGAACACCATCACGATCACGGGCGAGGGCTTCGACCCGGCCGCGGCCATCGGCCAATATCCGCCGCTGAAGGATGTCTCGTCCGGTGTCTATGTGGCCTTCGGCCGGTTCGCTGAGGTCTGGCGGCCGTCGGAGGGCGCCGCGTCCTCGGCCCGCCCCGCGGCGGTGGTCCGGTGGGCGGTCCTCGAGGAGCACCTGGCCACCGTGGGCGGGACAGCCGGCGGCGGAGCGGTCTTGAACGCGGACGGATCGTTCAGCATCACGATCGACGTGTCGAAGGCCTTGGCGGACGCCCAGGCAGAGGCTAAAGGCTTGGCCGGCGGCCAGTACGGCATCTACACCTACCCCGGCGGCGGCGCCTCGCAGCCCGCTTTCGAGACCTACACCCCGGTGGTCTTCGTGCCCGGCATCCCGATCGAGGTCGAGGTGCCGGAAGGCTCAGAACCGCCTGTGACCGGTGAGTTCTCGTGGCGGATCGCCGGCAGCGGGGCTGTCTCTCTGGGCAGCGCGGTCGAGGTGACCGGCGGCTTCGCCGCGAGCGGCGCTTTGCCGAACATCGAGGTGACGGACACCCGGTCGACCGCTCCCGCTTGGTCCTTGTCCGGGCAGGTCTCGGACTTCACGGGCACGCCGGGCACGTTCAGCGGCGAGCACCTCGGCTGGACACCGGTGGTGGCGAGCGCCGGCGCCGGCGCCGTCGCGGGCGCGGCGATCGACCCGGACGCATCCGGTGGCCTCAGCACCGCCAAGACGCTGGCCTTCGCCTCGGCGGGGCACCCTAGCGGCGTCGCGACGATCGCCGCGGGCCTCGCGTTGAAGATCCCAGCGACCACAGCGTCGGGCAACTACACCGGCATCCTGACGATCACCGCGGTGGGCTGACGATGCCGTTCCGGGGAACTCGGCTGGCGGCCGGCGCGGCGGCGGGAGCGTTGTGGTTCGCGGTCGCGCCCGCGCCGGTCGCGGTGTCGAGTTCCCCGGACCAGCCGACCGCATGGGCGCACGATGCCGTGCTGGTCGCCTCCGGCGCGGCGGCGACGGGCGGGCTGGCGCCAGCTCAGGCGGCTCAGACAGCCGCGGCGGCGGTTCCCGCGGACGACGCCGCCGCACCCGGCGGCGCCGTCGGCTGGGCGTTGGCGCCAGCAGACGGCGATTACGGCGGCCATCGGCCCAATTACTCCTACAACATGAGCGCGCCCGGCGAGGTGGTCGACGGGATCGTTCTCGAATCGCGCGCGGACACGACGCTGACTCTGAAGGTCTACGCGGCCGATGGGTACACCACAGCCGACGGGTTGCTCGACTTGAGGACCGCCGCCGAGACGCCCGAGGACGCGGGCGGCTGGATCGTTTTCGGGGCGCCGGACGCGTCCGGGGCGTCCGGCGTGCTGGATGAGTCAGGGGAGTCCGCCTCGCCTGGGGAGTCCAGCGCGGGTGGCGCCGCGGCGCTCGACATGGCAGCTGTGCTGGTGGAACTGCCGCCGGGCGGATCGGTCACCGTGCCGTTCGCGGTCCGGACGCCGGCGGACGCGACCCCGGGCGACCATGCGGCCGGGATCGTCACGTCGTTGGTCGAAGAATCCGGCGCCGCCGCCGTCCAAGTGGATCGGCGTTTGGCGCTGCGCATGTACATCAACGTGGCGGGGGAGCTGACGCCCCGCCTGACGGTGGGTGATCTGAGGATCAAAGCCGAGACGTCGGCGAACCCGTTCGCCTCCGGGCGGGTGAAGGTGTCCTACACCCTGACCAACACGGGCAACGCGCGTGTGGTCCCCACGGAGGTGGTGCGGGTGACTGGCCCGGCCGGCATCGTCTACTCCGCGGGCGAGGCGACCGTCCTCCCGGAGGTGCTGCCGGGGTCCCATCTGGCCCGTGAGGTGACCGTCTTGGGAGTCTTCGCGTTGTTCACAACGACAGTGGAGGTCGAGGTCAACGGTCTGGCGGTGGGCGTGGGCGCGGAGGGCGCCGCGGCGGCCGCGCAGGGGACGGCCACGGTCTGGATGACGCCGTGGCTCGCGCTGGCCGTGCTGGCGGTCCTGGCCGTGGGCGCTGTCGCGATCCCGCTGGCGCGGGCGCGGCGGCGCCGGTCCCGCGAGGCGGTCTGAGGCGGCGGGCGCCCGGCCGCCGCCCCCCGATCTGCGACGCCCGCCGGGGCGGCGCCTTTCGCGTGGACCCATCTGGCCGCCGCCCCCGATCTGCGACGCCCGCAGTTTGGACGGCGCCGGCTGGGCGGCCCGCCCGGCGGGGCAGCGTGCCACGATGTGCCGCGGCGGCGCCCCTGACGCGTCGCCGTCCGAGCACAGGAGGGCCGCATGACCACACTCGCCGACGCGTTGACCCTGGCGCCGCGCCAACTCTTTATCGGTGGGGCTCGACGCCCGGCCGCGGACGGGTCCACCTATTCGACGCTCGACCCGGCCACCGGCGATCCGCTGGCCGAACTCGCCTCGACCACGCCCACGGACGCGCTCGCCGCCTTGGACGCGGCTGCCGGGGCATTCCCGGCGTGGTCGGACACCACGGGCGAACACCGTGCGCACATCCTGGGCCGGGCCCTCGGTCTTCTGCGGGAGCGGGCCGAGGCCATCGCAGCCCTGCTCGCCCGGGACGCGGGCGTCACGCCCGGCTGGGCAAAAGCCGAGGTGGCGGCTGCCGCCGAGGCTGTCCGCCGCGCCGCCGAAGCGGCTCGGCACATGCGTGCGAACGTGGGCGGTCGGCATCGGGCTGGGCCTTGGCGGCAAGCCGCGCACGCTCTGACGACCCCGGCGCCCGGAGGAGACGGCGCCGCGGCGGATCACGCCCCGAACCGTGGCCCGGGGCGTGCGAGACCCCCATGGGATCGCGGCGGCGAGCCGCCGGGGCCGGACGTTTGGCGGGCGCGCCGCGCGCCGCGACCGCTTGGCCCCACGCTGATCGTGCTCCCGAACGAGGAGCCGCTGGCGGTGGCGGCGCGCGGCGTGGCTGGGGCGTTGGCCGCGGGATGTTCCGCGGTCCTCAAGCCGGCGGCGCTGGCGCCACTCGCTCCCATGGCGTTCGCGCAGGTGATGATCGACGCGGGATTGCCAAGAGGCGTGCTGAACGTGATCCCGTGCGTCAACGCGCCGTCCGTGGTCGAGCCGGTGCTGGGCGACCCGCGGCTGCGCAAGCTGGTCTACGCGGGGGACTTGGCGACTGCTCAGGGGCTGGCGGAGCTGGCGGCTGGCGGCCTGCCCTCCATCGCATGGGAGATCGCTGGACCCGCCCCGTTCATCGTGGCGGAGGGCGCCGACCCCGATGTGGCGGTCGCGGCGGCCGTCGCCGCGGCGACCCGCTGCAACGGGCAGGCCGCGACCGCGGCTCATCGCGTCTACGCGCATCGCTCGCTCGCCCAGGAGATCGGGGACGGGCTCGCCGCCGCCTTCAGCGCGTTGACCGTCGGGGACGCTGCGGCCGGGAAGGCCGAGATCGGTCCGCTGCTCGGACCCGCGGTCCGCGACCGGGCGCTGGCCTGGGTCGAAGCGGCGACGGGCGGGGGCGCGAGGCTGCTCACCGGCGGCGGCGCCCCCGCCGGACCGGGGTTCTTCATACAGCCCACGGTGCTGTGGGACGCCGCGCCCCCAGCGGGGCCAACCGAAGCCGAACCGCCGGGTCCGGTGGTCGGGATCGTGCCCTTCGACGGTATTGATGACGCTGTGACGTGGGCAAACGTGTCGCCGCATGGCGTCGCCGCGTACGTTGTGGCGGGCGAGCCAGGTGGGGCGGAGCGGATCGGGGCGCGCCTGAGCCGGGGCGTTGTCGTGGTCGACGCGGGCCGGCTGCCGCGGCTGCTCGGCGGTCGGCACGATGTGCGCGCGTTCCTGCGGCCACAGATCACTGTGCTCCCGGCGTGAGGCGGGCCGGCGCCGCGATCGGGGCTGCGGCGGATGCGAGACACGCCGCGGCCAGCCGCCGGTTTGACCGCCGCCCGGGGCGAACCGTACCCTAAGAGGTCGGTGCGCCTTGGCCGGGACCGCTCTCACGCGCCCAGCCGGGCCCCGCGCACAATATTCTTTCTTATGCCCGCGCGCCCGCTGCGGGCGGCAATGGATGGAGCAGTCAGTGGTGTACGCGATTATCAAGGCGTCTGGCCGACAGGAGAAGGTGTCGGTGGGCGACGTTCTGGTGTTGAACCGGTTGGCGGAACGGCCCGGGGAGACCATCGAGTTGCCGGCCCTGCTGCTAGTGGACGGCCCCAAGGTGACAAGCTCGGCGAAGGCGCTGGCGAAGGTCAAAGTCACCGCCGAGGTGATCGGCGACGAACGCGGCCCCAAGATCAACATCTTCACTTACAAGAACAAGTCCGGCCAGAGCCGCCGCCAGGGTCACCGCCAGGATCTGACCCGGGTGAAGGTCACGGGCATCGCATAGCACGCTGAGGAGCTGAGAGAAAATGGCACATAAGAAGGGCGCGTCAAGCTCTAGGAACGGCCGCGACTCAAACGCTCAGCGTTTGGGCGTGAAGCTCTTCGGCGGACAGGTCGTCAAGACGGGGCAGATCATTGTCCGGCAGCGCGGCACTCATTTCCATCCCGGCGAAGGCGTCGGCCGTGGCGGCGACGACACGCTCTTCGCGCTGCGCGACGGGCACGTCAAGTTCGGCTCGCGCGGCGGGCGTCGAGTGATCGACGTGGTCGTCGCCTGACGGCGGCGGCAACGTCAGCGGAGCAGTCTCATCGCCGCGTTCGTCGACCGGGTCCAACTGCGCCTGACCGCAGGCAAAGGCGGCAACGGCTGCGTGTCCGTGCGCCGTGAGAAGTTCAAACCTTTAGCGGGCCCTGACGGCGGCGACGGCGGCCGCGGCGGTTCGATCGTCTTCGAGGTCGACCCGCGCGTCACAACCCTGCTCGGCTACCATCACACGCCGCATCAGCGGGCCGGCAACGGGCGCGGCGGCGAGGGCTCCTGCCGTGACGGCGCGAACGGCGAAGACCGGGTGTTGAAGGTGCCGGACGGCACTGTGGTGAAAGAGCCGGACGGCACGGTCCTGGCGGATCTCGTGGGCGCCGGCACAACTTTCGTCGCCGCGGCTGGCGGGACGGGCGGGCTCGGCAACGCGGCGTTGGCCTCCCCGAAGCGTAAGGCGCCCGGCTTCGCGCTGCTCGGCGAACCCGGCGAGGACCGCGAGGTGGTCCTGGAGCTGAAAACCATCGCGGACGTCGCGCTGGTCGGTTTCCCGTCCGCGGGCAAGTCGTCGCTGATCGCGGCGATGTCCGCGGCCCGGCCGAAGATCGCGGACTACCCGTTCACCACGCTCCAGCCGAACCTTGGCGTGGTCCAGGCCGGCGAGCGTCGCTTCACCGTCGCGGACGTGCCGGGCCTCATCCCGGGCGCCTCTCAGGGCAAGGGGCTGGGTTTGGAGTTCCTCCGGCACATCGAGCGGACGGCGGTGGTCTGCCACGTCATCGACTGCGCCACGCTCGAACCGGGCCGCGACCCGGTGAGCGACTACCGCGCCATCGAGGAGGAGCTGTCGCGCTACGCGGAGGATCTCGGGATCGCGGGCGCCACGCAGCCGTTGATGGATCGGCCGCGCGTCATCGCTTTGAACAAGGTCGACGTGCCGGACGCGCAGGCGCTCGCGGATCTGGCGCGACCCGAGCTGGAGGCGTTCGGTTGGCCCGTCCTCGCGGTCAGCGCCGCCACGCGCGCGGGTTTGCGCGGGCTCGGCCTCGAGTTGGGGCGGCAGGTGGAGGAGGGGCGCTCCCGGGCGCTCTTGGTGGACGATTCCGTTCGGCCCCGCATTGTGCTTCAGCCCCGGCGGCGGGCCGGCGAGGAGTTCTCGGTGCGGCGGGTGGAGCGTGGGCAGTCGGTGATTTTCCAGGTCAGGGGCCGCAAAGTGGAACGCTGGGTGGCTCAGACGGACTTCGCGAACGACGAGGCTGTCGGCTACCTCGCCGACCGGTTGGCCAAGGCCGGCGTGGAGGACGCGTTGGTCGGCGCGGGCGCGACGGCCGGGGACGCGGTGGTGATCGGTCCGTTGGAAGGCGGGGTCGTCTTCGACTGGGAGCCTTCGCTGGCGACTGGGGCGGAGTTGCTCGGTGGCGGGGGCGCGGCCGGCGGTGGACGGGCCGGGGCAGGCGGCGCCGGCCCGGTGGGGCCGCGTGGCTCCGATCCCCGTGTCGACCCGCGCACGCGGCGCTCCAACCAGCAACGCCGCCGTGAGTATCAAGAGTTGATGGACGCCAAGGCCAAAGCCCGCGAGGAACTGTGGACCGAACGCCAACACGGCCGCTGGACGGACCCCGGCGAAGACTGACGGGCGCCGGACGGGCGGGCCAAGGCCCCGGCGCCGCGCCCGGGAGCGAGTCGATGCGGACCTTGGCCAGTTTGGATAAGTATCGTGACAACCATGACTTCGATGCCGCTGGGAGACGCAGGGGGCGCCGGCCGCGCCGGGGCCGGGGCCGGCGATCTGCCCGAACTTGGCGCCGAGCAAATGACAACCGCCGCGAACCAGGTCGCGCCGGCCGGCTCTGAACAGGTCACGTCCGGCGGCAGCCGGGTCGCGGCCGCAGCCACCAGCCGGGCGGCGATGGTCGCCCGCCGCCGGCTGGTCGTCAAGATCGGATCGTCCGCGCTGGTCGACGCGGCCGGACGTCTGAGCGAGGGGCGGCTCGGGGACTTGGTGGACGGCATCGTGCGCTATGTGGCGGGCGGGCATGAGGTGGTGCTGGTCTCGTCCGGCGCGCAAGCCGCCGGGTTGGAGCCGCTGGGGCTGAACCGCCGCCCGAAGGATCTAGCACAGGCGCAGGCGGCCGCGAGCGTGGGGCAGGGACGACTGATGGCGGCCTACAGCGCGGCGTTCGGGGCGCACGGGCTGACCGTGGGGCAGGTGCTGCTCACAGCGGAGGACACTGTCCGGCGGTCGCACTACCGCAACGCGCTGCGGGTGTTGGGGGAGTTGCTGCACCGGGGCGTGGTGCCGATCGTCAACGAGAACGACGCCGTCGCCACCGACGAGATCCGCTTCGGCGACAACGATCGACTCGCCGCGTTGGTGGCGCACCTGGTCCGGGCGGACGGGCTGGTGCTCTTGACGGACGTGGACGCGCTGTACGACAAGCCGCCGGGCCGGCCGGACGCCCGGCCGGTCAGGGATGTCGTGAGCTTCGACGATGTGGAGGCGCTGGAGGTCACCGGGCGGGGCTCGCGCGTGGGGACCGGCGGGATGGTGACGAAGGTGCAGGCCGCGGCGATGGCCTCGTCCTCGGGCATCCCGGTGCTGCTGGCGGCGGCCCAGGACGTGCGCGCGGCGCTCGCCGGAGCGCCCGACGTGGGGACGTATTTCCGGGCCACCGGGAGGCGCTTGACCGCGCGACGCATGTGGCTCGGGTACGCGGCCGCGCTGCGCGGGCGCCTGACTGTGGACGACGGCGCCGCGCGCGCGATCACCGACGGCAAGAAGTCTCTGCTCGCGGTGGGCGTGACGGGGGTCGATGGCGACTTCGCCGCGGGTGATCCCGTCGCGATCGTCACCGAGACGGGGCAGGTGCTGGCCAGGGGCCTGGCCGGGTTCGGCGCCGCCGACTTGAGACGTGTCAAGGGTCTGAGCGAGGACCAGATCGTGGCGCTGCTCGGCCCTGGCGCGGCGCGGGCGGCGGTGCACCGCGACGAGTTGGCGACCCAAGCCCGCTCACGGCGGCCTGACGGCCCGGCGGCCTGACGGCCCGGCGGCCTGACGGTTGCCGGCCTGACGGTTGCCGGATTGCGGCCGGGGTCGGGAGGCGTGGGCGGATAGGCTTGGGAGCCATGAGCGCACCGACCCCGGAGATAGCCGACGCCATCGCGGAGACGGCGCGGCGGGCCAGAGTGGCGGCGCGGGAACTGGCGCTGGCCTCGCGGGCGGCCAAGGACCAGGCGCTGCTAGCGATGGGGGAGGCGCTGACATCCGCCGCTGACGCGATTGTGGCGGCGAACACGGTCGACTTGGCCTTGGGCCGGGATGCTGGCCTGGCGGACGGGCTGCTGGACCGCTTGGCGTTGACGCCGGAACGGATCGCCGGGGTGGTCGAGGCGCTGCGGGAGCTCGCGACCCTAGCGGACCCCGTGGGCGAGGTGGTGCGCGGCTCCACGCTGCCGAACGGCCTCAGGTTGCGCCAGGTCAGAGTGCCCATGGGTGTGGTCGGGATGATCTACGAGGCCAGACCGAATGTCACCGTGGACGCTGCCGGCCTGGGGTTGAAGTCCGGCAACGCGGTGATCCTGCGGGGCGGCAGCGCCGCGGAGCGCACCAACCGAGCCATCGTCGCCACGCTGCGCGAGGCGATCGCCAGCGTGGGCTTGCCCGCGGACGCGGTCCAGACCATCGATCAGCACGGCCGCGCCGGCGTCCGGGCGTTGATGCGCGCCCGCGGTTTGGTCGACCTGCTGGTGCCGCGCGGTGGCGCGTCGCTCATCCAAACTGTGGTCCGCGAAGCGCAGGTGCCCGTCATCGAGACGGGTGTCGGCAACTGTCACGTCTACGTGGACGGCGCGGCGCGGCTGGAGCAAGCAGTCCGGATCGTGCTCAACTCCAAGACGCAACGTCCGTCTGTCTGCAACGCGGCCGAGACGCTGCTGGTGGACCGAGCGGTGGCGGCCGCGTTCCTGCCGATGGCGTTGGGCGCGCTGGCGGAGCGGGGAGTGCGGCTGCATCTCGACGAGCGAGCCGCCGCGCACGTGCCCGAAACTGTCTCGTGGACCCCGGCCACCGCTGAGGATTGGGACACGGAGTACCTCGACCTGGAGATCGCGGTCGGGGTTGTCGACGGGTTGGAGGGCGCGATCGAGCACATTCAACGGCACAGTTCGGGCCACACCGAAGCGATCTGCACCGAGGATCTGGCGCGGGCGCGCCAGTTCACCGACCGGATCGATTCGGCGGCGGTGATGGTCAACGCCTCGACTCGGTTCACGGACGGGGGCCAGTTCGGACTCGGCGCGGAAATCGGTATTTCTACCCAAAAACTGCACGCGCGCGGACCCATGGGCCTGGCCGAGTTGACTTCCACGAAGTGGCTCTGCCTAGGCGACGGCCAGGTGAGGGAAGGGTAGATAGCAGGTGGCAGAACTGGCTTTGGCCGAAGAAGCAGTCGGCTCCGGCGGATATCCGGCGAACGCCGGCCCGAAGGTGCAAGACTGGGGGGAACCCGACGCCGCGACCGCCGAAGAGGAGGCTTTGTGACCAGTTCGCCCGCGCGCCTGCGTATCGGCGTCATGGGCGGCACCTTCGATCCGGTGCACCACGGCCACTTGGTCGCCGCCAGCGAGGCGGCGGGCGAATTCGCCTTGGATCAGGTGGTGTTTGTGCCGACCGGGCAGCCCGTCTTCAAGCGTGACCAGGTCGTCAGCCCCGCCGAACACCGCTATCTGATGACCGTGATCGCCACCGCCTCCAATCCGCGTTTCACGGTCAGCCGCGCCGACATCGACCGGGCGGGACCCACCTACACGATTGACACGTTGCGGGACCTGGCCCGCGAGTATCCGGGCGCCGAGCTGTTCTTTATCACTGGCGCCGACGCGATGGGATCGATATTGGCGTGGCGCGAGGCGGAGGCGCTCTTCCAGCTGGCGCATTTCGTGGGCGTCACGCGGCCCGGCCACACGTTGCACGCCCGGGGCTTGCCGAAAGGCGACGTCTCATTGCTCGAAGTGCCCGCGTTGGCGATTTCCTCCACCGATGTGCGGCGCCGGGCCGCGAGCGGCCAGCCGATTTGGTATCTGGTGCCGGACGGCGTGGTCCAATACATCGCAAAATACGGACTATATAAAGGGGGCGCGGGTTGAGCGACAAATCCGACAGCGCGCTGGCGTCCGCGGGGTCGGCGTCGGCTGCTTGGGCGGCCACCGCCGCGGCTCTCACCACGGAAGCGTGGTTCGCCGATGGCCTGGTGGACGATGCCGTGCCCCCCGCAGAGCCCGCTCCCACCCCTTTGGCGACCGGTTCCGTTGGGCGGCGCGCGGGCGCCCAGGGGCGACGGACCGCTTCCGGGAGGTCGGAGCCGCTGGGATTGAGTCCGCGGCCGGCGGAACGCCTGGAGGCGCCGCCGGTCTCGGCCGAGCGACGGGCCGCCGAGCGGGCGTCCGCGGGCGCCGCCGCGCCGACGGGCCGTGTCTCGCGCCGCCGCGCCGAGCTGGATTTGGAGCGGGTGATGGGCCCGGGCGCAGGGCTCGACGGGGAGGATGCGCCGCTTCCGCGGCCGGCGCGCCACTCGCAGGGGGTGCGCGAGATCAGCCTCGGCGCCCGCTCGGCGCCGGTCGAGCCGCTCGGCGAGGGCTTCCCGCGGGCGGGGGCCACCGAAGCGGACGCGGGTCCGGCTCCGCTGGCGGCTGCGGCTGCGGCTGCGGCGGGCTCAGCCGCGGTTCCGCCGCCGCTTGGGCAAGTGACGCGCGGCTTGCGCCGCCGCGATCTCTACCCGCCGTCCCGGGCCCATGCGTCCCAAAGCGGGGCGCCCGAGGCCGCGCCACGTCCGGCGTTGTCGCGTCCGGTCACGGGGGCTGGTCCGGCGTTGTCGCGTCCGGTCACGGGGGTTGGTCCGGCGTTGTCGCGTCCGGTGGCCGATGTGAGTCCAGCGGCGCAGCGTCCGGTGACTGGTGCGGGTCCGGCGTTGTCGCGTCCGGTCACGGGGGCGAGTCCTGCGGCGACGCGTCCGGTGGCCGATGTGAGTCCAGCGGCGCAGCGTCCGGTGACGGG
>JAITLE010000028.1 GCA_031278075.1 Bifidobacteriaceae bacterium
TTGGCTGGAGGAGCCCCACTCCCCCCCGGTTTGGGTGACGGGGGGGGGGGGCCGGAGCTACTAGCCCCCCCCCCCCCCGCGGCGCTGATCGCGTGCTGTCAGAACTCCACTCTCACAGGACCGTGACCGAGAACACGCCCCGGAAAGCGCCCGCGGGGGTGGTCGCCGGCGCCTTGAAGGACACCGCCCCACCGACTTGCGCCACGCCACGGCTGGCGCCCGCTGGCGAGGTCGCGAGCAGGACGCCTGGGGTCTTGAAGCCCTCCGACCAAGCTGCCGCGCCAGGCCCGGCGGTCACCGTCTGGCCTTCAGCGGCGGCTATGACCTGAGGCGCGATGCCGAAGACCTTGCCGTCCAGCGTCACCGGGCCTGTCACTGTGTCTCCCGCGACTATCGTCGCGTCCCAGCCCACGCTGGCCCCGGGCCGCGTGTCCTCCACAGCGATTTGCGGCAGACTGCCCGCGCCCAGCCAGAACGCCTTGTCTGAGCTGAGGGACACCTCGCCCAGGTCGAGGCTGTTCGAGGAGAACTCCAGGCCCAGACCGCCCGGGAACTCCGGCAACTCGATGTCCACGTCGATGTCGCCTTGCTCCTGGAAGTAGTGCGGCGCCTCGTAGAAGTTCACCTCGCCGGCCATGACGATCTCGTCCGCGTAGTCGCCGGTGACGGGGTTGGCGTTGCCGGAGCCAGCCGACTGCCCGCCGCGCCACGTCAACGCGTACGAGACATACTTCAGATTCGGGTACGCGCCCTCCTCCAAAGTCACGGGGTTGGACCCTGTGCCGGTGGTGCATTGGTTCGCGAACCGGTCGTGGATCTCCTGGATCGCCGACGAGCCCTCAGTCATCGCGACCAGCTTCCCGTCAGCTCGCGCCATCTCCGCCACGTAGTCGAACGACGAGCAGAACAGCTCAAGGATCTTGGCCTGCTGGCCGTTGTACGGGTGGTACGAGTGGCCGTTCAGCCCGCCGGACTCCCAATAGTTGTCGATGCCGTAGACGTCGACGAACTCCTTGCCCGGGAAGCCCTGCTTCCACTTGTTGAGGAAGAAGGTCTTCCATCGGCCGTTGTCGATCCACTCGCGGAACTGTGTGTCCGCTGTGGTCCGAGCCCCGGTGACGGGGTCGAGGTCCAGCGGAACTCCCGAATTGTTCAGGGCGACCGGCTCGTTCCAGTGCGGCGACGAGGGGCTCCAGCCGGCTCCGGTCACCTCGGCGTAAGCGTCGGCCAGGTCCTGGTGGGCGGTCGTCTTGACGGCGGAACTCCAGTTCTTGGTGTCGATGTACTTGTCGAGCAGTGAGCGCACGCCGGTGGTGCCGAGGTCGTTGTACAGCCAGGACGGCTCGCCAAGGCGCGAGCGGTCGGGCGAGATCTCGTACAAGAAGTTGTGCACGCCGTGTTCCATCAGGTACGCCTGGCTCATCTTGTAGAGTTCGGCGAATTGGTCGTAGCTGATCGGCTGGAACTTCCGCTCCATGTCGTCGACGCCCCACCAGAACCAGTCGCCCGAGTGCTCGTGGTACGGACGCCACAGGATCGGCACCGGGGTGCCGCCGTTGGCGGCGGTGACTTCCTCGTTGAACGCGATGAGCGCGTCGAGCCGCGCGATGTAGCGGTTGTGCAGCTCCCCGCCGGGCAGCACCATCTCCGCGGCGGTGCCGTCGTGGCCGGCCCACATGCCTTCTTGGTAGAGGTTGGCGCTGTAGCCGCCGTAGGTCACGGGGTTGGTCTCATGCCACGAGATGGTCACGATGGAGCCGTGTTGGTAGCTTTCGGCCGCGAATTGGACCATGTCGTCCCAGCGCGCCCCGTCGATGTTCATCCCGTCATAGCCGTAGTACGGGCCACGCCCGTTGGACGGGTACTTCCCGGGACGCCCGTCCAGGGAGGCGGCGTCCATCGCCCCATACTGCGAGAACTCGCCCTTCAGCTCCAAGTATCCGACGTCCAGGCCCTGGACGGCGGCGTGCTCGCCCCAGGCTTGTTTGGTCGCGGACATGTCCTCGTGGGTGATCTGCAAGCCGGTCACGGCGGTGGCCGTGGCCGCCACACCTGAGGTCCGGGCCACAGTGGCGATGCCGCCCGTGTATCCGGTCACCATGTCGTCCTGCTTGCCGTACATCCAATAGTTGCCCGCCATGTAGTACATGTTCTGGAACAACGCGACCGTCTCCGGCGTCGCGTCCGGGTCGATCGGGTAGACCAGATCCGATTCCTGCGCGCCGCTCTCGATGGTGATCGGATCGGCTGACGCCGCGCTGGTGGTCAGGGCGAAGCCCGCCGCCGCCAGCCCGAACGCCGCCAGGGCCGCGATCGTCTTGCGTTTAGCTTTTTGGGGGGAAACGAACACAGAGAAACCTCCTCCAATACGTGATGGGCGTTCCGGCCATTCGGCCGGGACGCGTGAATTCAGAGCGAGCGAGATTCGCGCCGAATCAACCGTTCGCCATGCTTCGACGGTGGATGCGGCGCCACCGCCACTTCCGCCGCGTCGGCCCCGGGATAATGCGGGTCGCAGGCCAAAGGAAACGATGGGAAGAATCAACCCCAGCGCCTCATGACGGAACCCCCGAGACCTGTTCAGGGCCGCCGTCGCCCCCTCGCCGCGCGCTGACGGACCCGCAGGCCAGCGCATGAGTGGCAACGTCGTCACCTCCAACGGGGTCGTCTCGTCTTTGCGCGGCCTGGGGCACGATCACTCGTTGGCCGCACCCCAGCCGAACTGAACCGTTCCAGCTTAGCCGACCATCCGCGGCGTCCACAAGGGTCCGCTGGAAATCTCTGAGCACGGCTCGACTCACCGCCCGGCACGCCGCCGACCGCGCTCGCACGCGTCCGCAGTCACATGAACCGGTTCATCGCATCGATCCCGGCGCTCCGGCCCACCCCGGCGCGGCGCGCCCCTCCGCCGAGCCTCCGCCCAGCCTCTCCCCAGCCTCCGCCCCGCCACCGCCCGCCGACGGCGGCCGCCGCCGGCCGCCGCCCGGCCGCCGTCGCCATCCCCCGCCTCGGCGCGAGGCCAACGCGCCACGCCGCGGCGAAGTGCGGACAAGCCAGCCGGCAGGTTGTGGCTGTGTCATTTTCCCGCATATACTTTTCCTAAGAGTCCAACACGATTCCACGCGAAGGCGCGTGCTGGCTGAAAGAAGGCGAACCGATGCCCCAAATCGCACCCGACGCCAAGAGAAGACCGCTGCGGTTTGCGGCGATAGCGTTGGCGGCCGTCATCGTCGCGATCCCAGGACCGAGTTGGGCCGGCGACACAGATGAACTCGACGTCGAGATAGTCATCCCCGCTTTTTCGACGCAGGCTTCTCCGTCCGCCAGTTCGACCGGCGCCGACCCGGACGCCCCGTCCCGCACCGATGGGCCGCCCGCGCCGGCCACATCCACCGCGGGCGGCGGCCAAGGCGGCTCAATGCCACGGACCGGCGCGCAGATCCTCACGCCACTCCTCCTGGCCGCGCTCGCGATCGGCCTCGGCACATTGTCGCGGCGCCGCGCCGCGCGCGCGGGCGGCGCCACAGCCCGGCGCCGGGCCTGAACCGCCTCGCCCGCCTTGGGCCAAGTCGCCTAGCCGAGCCGAGGCGCGTCGATCCGCGCCAGCGTCGTGTGCTCGGCCCCGATATAGCCCACAACGTCGGTGGTCCTGGTCGAAGCCGGGTCCGTGCCCGCCTGTGTCCAATACCAGCCGGCCAAGTACGGGTCTTCGACCACCCACGCCTCGGCGCCCGTCACCGGGTCCAGGCCGCTCACGCCAGCCGAGGTCCCCACCACCAAGCCGCCGCTCTCAGTCAAGACGGCGGTCCGCACCGCGAGTCCGGCGCCACCCGCCCACGCCCAAAGGATCTCGCCGGTGTCCAAGCTCACCGCGCTGAGCCCCTCGCGACCAGTCGCGTACAAGCTCGCCTCATCCCAGGTCTGGACAAGCCCGTGCGGCCAGGGCAACTCCCACGCCAGCTCCCCGGTCGCCGCGTCGTAGAGGCGTAACCGCTCGGAATCGTCCATCACCGCGCAGAACTCGCCGCCCGCCGCCGCGAACGCGACCACCTGCGAGGCCATCCCGACGTCCAACACCAGCCGCCCAGTCCCGTCGGCCCCCGTGTAACTCGCCGGCGGCGCGGGCTCGTCGCCGTAGACCTGGCCCACCGCCAGCGCGCCTCCCGGGGTGAACGCCGCGACGCCGCACGCCGCCACCAGCACACGCCCATCCGCCAGGTCGACCGCGAATCGGTACGCCGCGAGCGCTATCCGGCCTTCGCCTGCGACCTGCTCGATCTCCACCCGGTACTCGGGGCTCTCCACGGGGCAGCCGTCGATCAGCACGTCGCGCGACCACCGCTGAACGCCCTCCGCCGAGAACGCGGTCACCACCGGGTCGAACCCGCGCATGCCGACAGCCACGACCGCGTCATCGGTCGCGTCGACGCCGAGCCATTGCACGCCAGCCTGGGACGCCCACGGCGCCGCGCCCACCTCGCCGGTCGCCGGGTCGATCGTGTGGACGGCGTCGTCCCACGCGCACAACAACGCGCCGCGCCACACCCGATCGGCGCAGAACATGTCTTCGGGGAGCGTCGGCTCGAGCGGCGTCGACGGCCCGGCGCCCGTCGCCGCGTCGAACGGCACGAAGACGGAGCCGGACTCCCCAGCGATGACGCGCGCCAGCCACGTGTCGCCGGCGCCGAACACCTGCGACAGCCAGGGGTTGTCACCGGTCACGAAGTCGCCGACCTCCCGCAGCCAAGTCGCCTCCCGCACCTCGGCTGGGCGGGGCGTCCCAGTGGACGATCCCGTGCCGTCGCCTTCGCCCCCCGCCGTCGTTTGGGCGGTCGTCGGGTCGGGCGACCCCCCGTCACTCAGGTGGTTGACCGCGGTGATGGCGGCGACGAGCGCCACCACCGCGGCGGCCGCGGCCGCGGCCCACCCACCGCGCCGCGTCACCTGGCGTCCAAGATGTCGATCACGTAGACGAGGGTCGATCCCGGTGGGATGCCCTCCATCTCGATCTCCCCGAAGCCCAGGTCGGGCGGGATGATGAGCAACACCTGGCTGCCGACGGTTGATCCCAGCAGCCCGTCCAACAGGCCCGGCATGGTCTCGTCTCTGGCCAGACGCCAAGCCATCGAGGCCTCGTCCTCCCAGGTCGAATCGAACTCTGTCCCGTCCCACAGCCAACCGGTGAACTTGACCGTGACTGTCTGCCCCAGGACCACGCTCGGGCCGGCGCCCAAGATCAACGGCTCTGCCACCAGCTCGTGGGGGGCGACCCGGTCGCTCGGGATCGTCACGCTGGGCGCCCCGTTCGCCGCTAGTCGGACGGTGGGCAGCCCCGCTTTGGGCCGCAGAGCTTTGCCTTCGGCGCGGCTCGGCAGCTCGCGCGCCTCTATCACTGTGACAGCCATGAACATGGTGACCAGATTCGCGGCCAGCGTGGTTTGCGACGAGTCGATGGTCGCGAAGATGATGTCCGCGCCGACGCGGTTCCCGATCAACGCGCCGGCGAAGGTTTGCGACATGCCGGTCGGCTGCGCCGAGATGGTCTCCGGCGCGTCCTCGTCCCAGGTCGAGTAGGCCAGCTCACCGGTGTCGCCGAAGAACATGGCGTAATGGAACGTCACTGAGTTCCCGGCCTCGATGATCTTCCCGGCGCCTTGGTCGACCACCCGCGCCACCGGCCCGGTGACTCCGAGCGGCGGCGCGAACGCGAGTCGCGGCGCGCCCTCGCCGCCGTCGAGCCAGACGATCTGCTCCAACGTCAGCGCGTCGGCCTCCGGGTCCGGCTCGATCGATGGGATGGCGGCGACGGTCGGGCTCGGCGTCGGCGCCGCTGAGGTCGGCGCCGCCGACGCCGGTGGAGCGGCCGTCGAGCCGGACGGCGGCGCGACGGACGGCGTGCTGCACGCGCCGACGCCGCACGCGACCGCGGCGCTCAGCGCCGCGACGCGGATGATTCGTCTCCGCATGTCTCGTTCCACTCCTAACGTATGACGGTCCGGGCGCGCCGACCCCGCTCGTGCGGGGCCGGCGCGCCCGGACCTCATGGTTGTTCCAGGTCAGGCGTGGCGCCTGCTACAGGACAGTGACCGAGACGACTCCCTTGTAGGAACCCGGTGTCACGCTCGACGGGATCTTGTAGGACAGCTCGCCGCCCAGGGACGCGACGCCGCGGGAGGACCCGGCCGGCGACGATCCGAACTCAGTGCCAGCCACGAACCCGACGCCCGCGGCGACCGGCGCGCCTGCCGTCACCACCTGGCCCTCAGCCGTCGACAACACCGCTGGAGCGATGCCCAAGGCCTTGCCGTCGACTTGCTGCGGACCGGTCAGGTACTGTCCGGCGGTGATGGTCGCGTCCCAGCCGACGCTCGCTCCCGGACGGGTGTCCTCGACCTTGACAGCGGGAAGATCCCCAGACCCGACGATCCATGCCCGGTCGGCGCTCAGCGCGGCGTCATACAAGGTCACCGACGTGGCCGAGAACTCGACGCCCAGGCCGCCGGCGATCTGCGGGATCTCCAGCTCGACGTCGATGTCGCCGTCCTGCGTGTAGCACGCCGGCGCGGCGGCGTACCACTGCGGCACGGCGTTGTCGATCGGCTGCTGCGCGGCGTCGGACACCCAACGGAACTTGGCGTGGTCGACAGCCTCGCTCAGCGTGGCGTCGTAAACCGGGCCCCACCAGGTCAGCGCGTAGGAGGTGTACTTGGTGTAGGGATACTTGTTGCCGAAGCTGTCGCGACCGCCCTGCACCACGCGGCTGATCAGCTCGGCGCCAGAGAAGCTGCCCTCGGTCAGCGCCACTAGTTTGCCGTCCTCGCGGGCGTGCTTGGCGATGATGTTGAGGGACGCCACGAACATTTGCTCGAGTTTAGCGGTCTGGCCGGTGTACGGGTGGTACTGGTGACCGGTGCCGTTCTCCCAATAGTTGTCCAAGCCGTACAGGTCGACGTAGTCGGCGCCCGGGAAGCCCTCCGACCACTTGCGCCAGAGCTGGTCCTCGAACCGGGATGTGCCCGTCACCGGATCACGCACGAACCAGGCGTCGAATTCGGTGCTGACAGTCTCGGAGACCGCACCCGTCACCGGGTCGATGTCGAGCGGGATGCCCTGGAAGTTGATGATCACCGGCTCGTCCCATTGAGGCGAGCTGGCGTCGAGCGTCTGGGCTAGATCGTAGGCCGCCTGCACGTCGGCATGTGCCTTGGCCATTGTGGCCGCGTCCCAGCCACCCATGTTGAAGCAAAACTGCTGACCGTTCCATTCGAAGCACCACGGGGTGCCGACCTTGCCGTCGATGTACTTGTCGACGACGTCCTTCTTCGTCGGGTTGTCCTTCAGATCCTGGTAGAGGACCGAGGGCTCGCCGAGGCGAGACCGGTCAGGGGAGATCGCGTATAGGAAGTTGTGCACGCCGTTGTCACGGAAATAGTCCACGGTGTACTTCCACAGCTCAGTGAACTCGGCGATCTCGGCCGGGCGCCAGCCCCGCTCCATGTCGTCGATGCCCCACCAGAACCAGTCGCCCGAGTGCTCGTGATACGGCCGCAAGATGATCGGCACGTATTCGCCGTTGGCGTCCTTGAGCAGTTCGTTGAAGTCGATGTAGGCGTCGAGCCACGAGTCGTAGCGGGAGTTGAGCTCGCCGCCGGGCAACACCATGCTGGTGGCCGTCCCGGTGGAGTGGCTCGGCCAGCGCCCGGGCTTGTACAGGTTGTTGTCGTAGACGCCGTAGGTCACGGGGTTGACGGAGTGGATCGAGATCGTGTTGACGCCGTCCCACGAGGCGCCCTCGATGATCCATTCAGCCACGTCCGAGACGGGGATGCCGTCGATCGTCGCGCCGGTGTAGACGTACTTCGCGGAACCGGATCCGGCGCCCGCGTCGACGTTGGAGTTGGTGTACGCCGCCGGCCGCCCGTCGCCCGCCGCAGAACCCCAGTCGTCGTTGTCGTTCTTCAACTCGATGTGGCCGATATCCCAACCGAACACGCCCGGATACACCCCGACCGCCTCATGGACCGCCGACACGCCGTAATCATGCGACGGGTCCTGGTTGCCGAGGCTGTTGACCGAGTTGGCCGCCTGGTCCTGCTGGTGGGCGTACATCATGAAGTCGCCCGCGCTGTAGTACATGTTTTGGAACAGATTGACTGTCGCCTCGGTGGCGTCCTCGTCGATCGGCATGACCTCGTCACCACAGTCGACACGCGAGTGGATCGGGTCGTCCGCGACCGCCGGCGCCGCGCTGAACAGGCACAACCCGGCCCCGCTCAGCGCCGCGGTGGACACCGCCGCCACAAGCCGCATGCGGCCTGTGGGACGCGAAGAAACTCTCATAGCTCGAAGACCTCCTTGTTCTCGAAGTATGCAGCGGCCGCAGCCGCGCGACCGTCTCACGTGTCCAGGCTAGCGAGATGCGCCCTGAAACTCAACCGGTAAAGTGCATGACTTTGGACGATTTTCGCCGGTCAGCGCGCGCCGTCGCCGGCGCACGCCTCTGACCTGAGACTTTGGCTGAACCGGTTCATGGCGCTGCCTCCTCGGTCTCGGCCACCGCGTCCGCGACGTCCGCCGCGTCCACCGGCACGGCATCGGCCACCGCACCCCCACCGGCCACCGCGTCCCCACCGGCCACCGCGCCCTCGACGTCCGCCGCGTCCGCCGGCACGGCATCGGCCACCGCGTCCCCACCGGCCACCGCGTCCCCACCGGCCACCGCGTCCTCGACACCCGCCGCGTCCGCCGGCGCCGTACCGTCCACCGCGTCCGCGACGTCCACCGCGTCCCCACCGGCCACCGCGTCCCCACCGGCCACCGCGTCCCCACCGGCCACCGCGTCCGCCGGCACGGCATCGGCCACCGCCTCCCCACCGGCCGCCCCGTCTCGACTCGCCTCACGCTTCGCTTGCCGTTTGGCGATCTTCGCCACCATGCGCCGCTCGCGCCGAGCGCGGAAGACGCGCCGCCAGATCGCGCGGATGATCAGCGCGAAGATGATCAAGACGACGCCGAGGGGCAGCCACGGGATGATCCAGACTTCGACCGTCCGGCTGACGGTGGGGACGGCGATGTCGGAATGCGGCACCTCGCCGGCCACCAAATGGACGGTGTAGGTGTGCTTGCCGAAGCCCCAGAGCTGCGCGAAGTAGGGGCTCCGCGCCCAGGCCCCCGACTCGTCCACCGGCCGCGCGCTCAACGTGACCGACGACCCGGGCAGGAGTTCCGGGGTCTCCTGCGGGTCCAGTCCGTCGAATCGCGCGGTCTTGAACAGGTAGTCCGCCACCACCTGGGTCACCACCCGCGCCTCGACGCGCACGTTGCCGGTGTTGGTGACGGTGAAGTTCAGCCCGACCTCGGCGGGCAGCGGATTCCACCACGGCGCCAGCCGAACCGGCGTGATCTCGCTGATCGCGAGCGACGGCGCCAACTCGCCGGGGACACGCAGGTGGATGCGCAAGCCGACTCGCATGTCGACCACGAACTGCTCCCCCTCGGCGCTGGCGACCTGCGCCAAGGTGGTGAAGATGGCGCCGTCGTAGTCCCCTGGCGTCGCGCCCACCGGCACTTGGATGGTGAACGGGATCTGCACCTCGCCGTACGGCTCGATCGTCACCTCGTCCCGCGTCGGCGCTATCCACGTCCCGAACGAGCCGTCCTCCGCCCGGCCCGGCGGGGCCGAGTACTTGCCGTCATGGGTCAAGACCGCCTCTTGGCCGTAGATCGCGATGGTCTGCTCCTGGCTCGTGAGGCTCTCCACGACCATCACATCGGCCACCGCCTCGCCGGCCGCCGCCTCGAACTCATAGGCCGAGCGCGGGTTGTCCACCGTCGAGTCGGCCGGCCTGATCCGCCACTTGTTGGTGGCGCCCGCGTCGGCGCTCGGCGCGGGGGACGGGGAGGGCGTGGGAGTCTCCGCCGCCTGGACGCCAGCCAGCGCGAGGGGGCCGCTCGACGCCAACACCACCGCCGCGATCAACGCTCCGAGGGTTACCAAGGTCCGGCGCACGGCGCACCTCTTCTCTCGTCTTAGGGGACTCGGTTCAGCCATTCGACCCCGGCCAGGTGCGCCGTGTCAAGAGCTTTATCGGTTTTGCGCGATCTCGTCTAGGCGTCGCGGACGGCGCGTCCCCCGGCGCACGGGCGGGCCGACCTTACGACACTCGTTCGGTTAAGCGCTTGTTCAGCTATCAGCTGCTTTCGGTCAGTTGAATCCGGCGGTTCGGCTGGGTCGCGGCTGACCCAGCCGAACCTGCGCGGGTCAGCCTGCCTCACAGGACAGTGACCGAGACCACCCCCCGATACGAGCCCGGAGTGACCGAGGCCGGCACTTTGAACGAGAGCTGGCCGCCCAGCGACGCCACGCCGCGCGACGAGCCGGCGGGCGAGGAGCCGAACTCTGTCCCGTCCACGAAGCCGACTCCGGCGGCCACCGGCGCCCCGGCGGTCACCACCTGGCCCTCAGCGGTGGCCAGCACCTCAGGGGCGATCCCCAGCGCGCTGCCGGCCACTTGGGTTCCGGGCCCGATCAGGTGCTCGCCGGCCGTGATGGTGGCATCCCAGCCTTGGCTGGCTCCGGGCCGGGTGTCTTCCACCGTGACGGCCGGGAGCTCCCCCGACCCGATGATGGACGCCTTGTCAGCGCTCAGAGAGACATCGCCAAGGGTCACCTGCGTGGCGGAGAAGGTCAGTCCGAGCCCGCCGGGGAACTCCGGGATCTCCAGTTCGACCTCGATGTCGCCGAACGAGAAATTGTTCCTGGTGGAGAACCGCGGCAGATCGGCGGCGCCGATGCTGCTGGCGTAATGTTCGGCCATCGCCGCGGTGGTGTTGTAGTTCCATGTCCGCTGGCCCCAAGGCATGGTCAGGGTCCAGTTCGGCTGCGCGGCGGCCTCGGCCGCGCTTTGGAAGGTGAACGTCTCGCCGATGATCATCGGTTTGCCGTCCGCTTCGGCGATCGCCTTGGCCTGGTCATAGCGCCGTTGCGAGTAGCCCTCCGCGTCGTAGAAGTCGACGGACAGGATGTCGTAATAGTCGGCGCCCGGGCTGAAGGTGCTCCAGTTGTTGGCGTCGTATTCGGCCAAACCGCCTTCGAGCCCCTCGTAACGGTCGAACTTGGCGTCGCCGTCCGCGTAGCCGTAATCGTCGGGCAGGTCTTGGACGTTCCACACCCAAAGGATGTTGCTCAAGCCCTTCACATCCTCCATGTAGTCATGGAACATGCGGAACAATCCGGCTGTGCCGTCGAGGCCGGGCCGGCCGCCCCACCAGAACACGTGCTGGTTCATCTCATGGAACGGGCGCAGCATCACGGTCACACCGGCGTCTTCGAGTTGCTGCAGGTACCGCGCGTATTCGTCCATCCGCAGCTTCCAGTTGGCGTTCAAAGCGGAGCCGTCCGTCATCAGCTCCGTCCACTGGTCGGCATAGAGGAATGAATAGATGCGGTTCGGGCTGGGCAGCGTCTCATGCGCCTGGTCCCCGCCCCAGTTCCCTTGGACTTCTTGAGCCACGGTGTACTGCGGGGGCGACACATGGAACATGATCTGCACCATGTTCCCGTTGTTCCACTGACGGATGACCTCGTTGATCATGTTCTGGCGGTAATTGACGGTGCTGCCGGTCAGGAAATCCGCGCTGTAGAGCCCTGGATACACGCCGAATTCGTTCGCGACGCGCTGGTGCAAGGAGTCGGCGTTGGCGGGGTTCGAGTAGGACCCGTCGTGGTGCATCGCCGCGACGTGGCCGTCGCCGGTCAGGTCGTTCAAGTAGTCGACGATGTCGACCGCTGGCGCCAGGTCGCTGACCGTCACGTTGATGGTCGCATCCACGTCGACGGTGAAGGTCCGGCCCTCGAAGTAGAGCTTGACCTGGTCCACCGCCACGTCGGTGGCGCCGTTCGCGAGGAAGTCGCCCTTCGGCGCGAACCGGTCGAAGTTGGGCAGCACGGTCGGGTCAGACGAGGTGTAGGCCACCTGGACGATTCTCGCCCCGGCCGGCAGGGTCGCCACAGCGTTCAGCACGGTGACGATGTTGGTCGCCCCGGCCGCGCTGACCACCGCATCGTCGAACGAGACGGTGGGCTGGACCGGCAGTTCGTCGAAGCCCAGGATGAACTCGTCGAAGATGATCTCGCCGCCGGCGCCGCTCTCTAGCTGGTTGACATAGATCGCGAAGCTGGTGATGCGAGTGGTGTCGAGCGTCCCCGTGCCTTCCTTGCGCACGAAGTTCGCGATCGGGACTTGCAGGTGCTGCGGCTGGGTCGACGTGGCGTCGAAGCCCGCGAAGCTGTTCAGGTGGAACTCGTAGGAGGCCCCGTCTGAGAGCTGCAGCAGGATGTCTTGGCCGGAAGCGTCGTTCTGGATCCAGAAGTCCACCTGGGTCAGGCCCGGCCAATAGCCCGAGACCGACTTCGAGCGACCCGAATAGCCGTTCGAATAGCTGTAGGTGAACTTCAGGGCGTTCCCCAGATCGCCGCCGAACGGCGAGGCGACAAGAGTCGCCGAGTTCTGACCGCCGTTCGTGTTGCGGCTGTAGGCCGACGCGAGGGCGGCGTCGTCCGCGTACGCGAACGAGTCGAGGACGATTGAATAGGGTGGGTCGGCGGCGTTGGCCGGCACGCTCACCAGCCCGATCAGGCCGGCCGCCGTGGCGGCCATGACGGCCGCGCTGAGTTTCTTGTTCGCCTTCATACAGATGGCTCCTTCGTCGTCTATCACAGACCCAAGGGGTCGAAGCGGGCACTGACACATGCCGAAGAGTGGCTGACAAGGAAGGAGGCGACAATGCCCCCCCCCCCGCTGGATCCCCACTGGTGCGGCTACCTGCCGTGGCGCGTGATCTCCACCGACACCCCTCCAGCGTAGGCGCGCGCCACTGAACCGGTCAAGCCCCTCTTGGATCGGATCTTCTTCGAACCGCGGCCGGCCGCTCACCATCCCGGACGCCACCTGGTAGGCCGCAACGGGCCCCGCCGCCCGCGCCGATCTGAGGCGCCGCGAACAGAACCGGTTCAGCTCACCTCGCGCAGCGCTGGCGAACGGTCAGCGCTCCAACACCATGTCCCTGACCTGCGCGTAGCGTTCACGCACCGCCGGCGCCGCCGGCGCCTCGAAAACCGCCGTGCCCGCCCGCTCCCAATGCGGCAGCTCCCCGAGCACCAGCCGCGCCGCCTGCCGCGCCGCGCCGTCCGCCACGTACTCGCCCGCCGCCGGGACCACCACAGGCCGCCCGAACACGCTCGGGGCGATCCGCCGGAACGCCGCCGACCGCGCTCCCCCGCCGATCAGCAGGATTCGCTCCACCTTCAGACCCAGGCGCACGATCCCGTCCAGCCCGTCCGCGAGCAAGCACGCCAAGCCCTCCACCGCCGCGCGCGCCAGATGAGCCGCGGTCGAGTTGGCGAGCCTCAGCCCGTGGAACGCGGCGCTGGCCCGCGGCTTGTTCGGGGTTCGCTCGCCTTGAAGGTACGGAACCATGACGAGACCGCCCGCCCCTGGCGGGGCCTGAAGCGCGAGTCGGCTGAGCTCCGTGTGGTCCACCCCGAGCAGGTGCCGCGCCGCGTCCAGCACCCGCGACCCGTTGAGGGTGCAGGCGAGCGGCAGGTAGGCGCCGTCCGCGTCGGCGAAGCCGGTGACGGTCCCCGTCGGATCAGCCACTGGGACCGCGCTGATCGCTGAGACCACCCCCGATGTGCCCAACGAGATCGCGACATCCCCGGGCCGCATCTCGAGGCCCAGCGCGGCGGCGGCGTTGTCGCCGGCGCCCGGGCCGATCAGGATCCCGCCCGGCGTGGCGGCCACCGCTTCGGCTGGCGCCGCCACCCGCGGCAACTCCGGCCGCGCGCCGAACGCCAGCTCCAGCAGATCGAGCCGGTAGTCCTCTGAGAACGGCGACCAGTATCCCGTGCCGGAGGCGTCCGAACGGTCCGTCGCCAACTCGCCGACGCCGCCGGCCAGTCGCCAGCTCAGCCAGTCATGGGGCAGCGCCACCGCGGACACCCGGCGGGCGTTGTCGGGCTCATGTTGGGCCAGCCAGCGCAACTTGGTCACGGTCAACGACGCGACCGGCACCGATCCGATCGCCTCGGCCCACGCCCTGGCCCCGGCCTCGCGCGAGCCACCGCCCAGCTCAAGGATCAGATCCTCGGCCGCGTCCGCGGACCGCGTGTCGTTCCACAGCAGGGCCGGGCGCACCACGGCGCCGTCCGCGTCAAGCGCCACGAGACCGTGCTGCTGCCCCCCCACCGCGACGGCGACGCAATCGTCCATCCCGCCCGCGTCGGCGAGGGCGCGTTCGAACGCTTCCCACCACGCGCGCGGCCAGACCTCTGAGCCATCGGGGTGCGCGGCCCGGCCGGAGCGGACCGCGACGCCCGTCTCGGCGTCCCGGATCACCACCTTGCAAGACTGAGTGGACGTGTCCACTCCCGCCACCAGCGCGGGCGGCGCGCTCACGGCGCGCCCAGCAAATGGTCTATCGCCAGTTGATTCAAGCGGACGAAGCCGCACTCCCGCACCCCCAAGGCGTCCGGATCGACGTCCTCCCAGGCGGACTTGTCGGCCAGGAACGCGTCCAGGGTCTCGCCCGGCGCCAGGGTCGGCGCGGCCAACTCGAGCACCTTCGCCTCTTCGAGCGCGGCTTGGACCTCCGGGTCCGCGCGGAAAGCGCGCGCGCGCTCCGCCAAGATCAGGTACATGCGCATGTTCGCGGCCGCCGAGGCCCACACGCCATCTGGCCCCTCCGTCCGCGACGGCTTGTAGTCGAAGTGCCTGGGGCCGTCATATGTGGGGCCGCCGCCGGGGAAGCCGTTCTCCAGCAGGTCCACGGTCGCGAACGCCGAGAGCAGGTCGCCGTGCCCGAACACGAGGTCTTGGTCGTATTTGACGGACTTTTGGCCGTTCAAGTCGATGTGGAACAGCTTGCCGGCCCACAGCGCCTGGGCGATCCCGGCCGTGTAGTTGAGGACGGCCATCTGCTCGTGCCCCACCTCGGGGTTGAGCCCGACGATGTCGCCGTTGTCGAGCTGGGCGATGAACGCCAGGGCGTGCCCCACCGTGGGCAGGAGGATGTCGCCGCGGGGCTCGTTCGGCTTCGGCTCCAGCGCGATCCGCAGGTCGTAGCCCTGCTCCTTGATGTGGGCCGCCACGGTGTCGATCCCCTCGCGGTACCGTTCCAGGGCCGCGTGCTGGTCCTTGGCCGCGTCGTACTCCTGGCCTTCGCGGCCGCCCCACATGACGAACGTGGTGGCGCCCAACTCCGCCGCCAGATCCACGTTCCGCAGCACCTTGCGCAGCCCGAAGCGCCGCACCCGCCGATCGTTGGCGGTGAACGCGCCGTCCTTGAACACCGGGTGCGAGAACGTGTTGGTGGTGACCATCTCGAGCACGATCCCTGTGTCCGCCAGCCCCGCCACGAAGCGCCTCACGATCGCGTCCCTGGTCGCGGCGTCCGAGCCGAACGGCACCAGGTCGTCGTCGTGGAACGTGACGCCCCAGGCGCCCAGTTCGGCGAGCTTTCGCAGCGCCTCGACCGGGTCGAGCCTGGGCCGCGTCGCCGCGCCGAACTGGTCTTGTCCCGACCAGTCGATGGTCCACAGGCCGAACGAGAAGCGGTCCTCGGGTGTTGGTTGGTAGCTCATGCGCGGACTCCTCTTCGAGTCGGGGGTTTTGTTGTTCCAATAAACATATCGGCCGGCGCGGCCCGGCGCAAGGGTCCGCCTCCCCAAGCGACGTCTTGTTGACCGGCTAGGCTTGCACGATGCCGACCGGCCACCCCCCAGCGGCGCCAGCCGCCCGCGCCGGCACGCGGCAACTGGCCGCCACCCCGGCGAGCGCCAGCCAGAGTTCCCTGCGCAGCCACAACCTGCACCTGGTGTACCAGCTGATCGCCCAGTCCGAGCAGCCGCTGTCCCGCGCCCAGGTCGCCGAGCGCGTCGGCATGACGCGCGCCACGTCATCGTCCCTGGTGGACCGTTTGATCGCGGGCGGCCTGCTGGAGGAGCTCGACTCGCGTGTCTCCGGACGGGCGGGGCGACCCGCCACGCCGGTGCGGCCGGCGCGCGGCACGCTGGCCGGACTCGGCCTGGAGATCAACGTGGACTACGTCGGCGCGCGTGCCGTCGACCTGGCGGGCCAGGTGTTGGCGGAACGGGTCGAACCCGCCTCGCTCGCGGGCCTCCCCCCCGACGAGGCCTGCCGCGCCTTGGCCGCCGCCGCCCGCGCGGTCCGCCGCCGGCTCGCCGCCCGCCGGATTCCGCTGGTGGGGGCGGTGGTGGCGGTCGCGGGGCCAGTGGACCGCGCCACCGGGCGCTTGCGTTCGGCGCCCAACCTCGGCTGGCGCGACGTGGACTTGCCCGCTCTCGTGGGCGCGCGGCTGCGCTTGGCGCCGATCGGCGCCGACAACGAGGCGAGTCTCGCGGCTCGCGCCGAACTCGCCGCGGCGGCCGACCCTGCCGCCAGCTTCGTCTACGTCTCTGGCGGCATCGGGATCGGCGCAGGCCTGGTGCGCGAGGGCGCTCTCTACGGCGGCGCCCACGGCTGGGCCGGTGAGCTGGGCCACGTCACGGTCGACGTGAGCGGCCCCCCATGCGCCTGCGGCGCGAGCGGCTGCCTTGAGCAATACGCTGGCCGCCGCGCGATCCTGGCCCGGGCGGCGCCCAAACCCGCCGCCCCGGACGACCGGCGCGACCCAGCGTCACGGGCGGGACCGGAAGACATCGCGCGCCTCGCCCGTCAAGGCGACCCGAGCACCCTCGCAGCGCTGGATGAGGCGGGCCGCGCGATCGGTTTGGCCCTGGCCGGAGCGATCAACTTCACCGACATCGGCACTGTGGTCCTCGGCGGCGACTTCACTCAGCTGGCGCCGTTCCTGAAGCCCAGGTTGGTCGCCGAGCTGGAGCGACGCGTGGTCAGCTGGGGATGGTCGCCCACAGATCAGTTGGTCCGCCCGGCCTTGGGGCCCACCCTCCCGGCGCTGACCGGCGCGGCGCTTGCCGCGACGGACCGCGTCGCCGCCGATCCCGAGGCATTCTGCACACCCTGACCAAGCCGCTCACCGGTCAGAAA
>JAITLE010000030.1 GCA_031278075.1 Bifidobacteriaceae bacterium
GCTTGACAACGCCTGCCGCGGGCGGCGCTGGTACCGAGCGATGCTGGCTCAGCATTGGCGTTCCATTGTTTGAGCCATCCCATCCGGTGCCTGAGGCCTCGGGCGGGCGCGATGCGAAAGGATGAGCCGTGGCACAGGACCTGTTTCTAGTTGTGGACGACAGCTTCGCCCAGGCGTCGTTGATCATGCGCCGGCTGCGGGAGGCCGTCCCTGATGCGCGCGTGGAGAGACTGAGCAGCGACGGCGAGTCTCAAACCCTTGACGACGTGGGCAAGTTGCCGAAGACCGGCGAACCAGACGACTACCCAGTCAACCCCTCCCCCAAGTGGGCGCGCTTTGAACGCGCCTTGACCCACAAGCTGAAGCAACGCCACGAGGGGCAACTGTTCATGGTGGTCGACATGTACCTCAACCGCTCTGACCTGCATGTCCTGCGGGAGGAGACCCGCGGCATGCTGCCGCCGATGGCGCCGCGAGGTGCCACCAGCGTGATACGAGCCGCTCTCAAGGCAATGGACAAAGCTCAGGTGCAGGGCCGAATCGCCGTGCTGAGCTCGTATCTCGGCTTCAGAGTCTTTGACGCGAGGGATCGTTTAGAGTGTTTCAAAGAGCACGAAACATCCAGGGGACGGCGCCTGTGCTGGCTCCCCATTGCCGTAGTCATTCAGGAAGAGCTTTACGCGCCCTCCACGATCAGGCAGCTTTTGTACGACAGCCCCACCTGGATTTTTGAAGAGGCCAGGCCGCGCGATCCCATTCCGGTGCCAGCATGACGTCTCCCCCTGCGCCCAGCGCAGTGCCGCCACACCCCACCGGCGACGTTTCCGAGTTGACTCCGATCATGAACGCGCTCACCAACAATGATTTGACTCCGGTACCGCGCCTCTATCATTACACGCAACTCAACCTGATGTGGCTCATCTTGCAAGGCCAGGAAATCTGGGCAACCCACGCTCGCTTTAGCAACGATGATGAGGAGCTGAAGTCCGGGTGGAGCTTCTTTTCCAAGCTCAGCGGGCAAGGAACAAGCACCATAGATCTTGACACAATCAATCCGTTCGTCGTTTGCTTTTGCGAAGATGGCGACCTGCTAAGCCAATGGCGGGCGTACGCGCGCGATGGCGTGGCGATTGAATTCGCCTTCCCGGACACGTTCGATCTCACCATGCTGAGGCAAAAGCGCCCTTCCGACGAGGCTGGGCCACCGGACCTGACCGACGGCATCGTGCAGGAGCAGTTGCGGCCCTACCCTGTCCTTTACCTGGATCAATGGCGTGGACAGGACCAACCTCAGCCCCCCGAACTCCTGCTGCCCCGCCAATCCAATCCGAAAGCCGCCCCGCGAGAGAGGTTGACGAAGCGCCGAGTATCTGAGCGCCTCGAGACACTAATGCTCTCGCACACAGATGGAGCGCCTGATCGTTGGGCTTGGGCGGTTGAGAGTCTCACCCCATTCGTGAAAGACAGCGGCTTCGCAGAGGAGGTCGAGTGGCGCCTTGTAGTGAGCCCTAAGGCTCCCGGCTGGCACGATTCAGTCGAGTATCACCATCACCCTGACCTCCCTACTAAACGCCCTATTATCCGGCTCGGCTGGGGCAAGAGGCCCGCGAGGGTCGCGCCTAACACAGCGGAAGCGACAGCGGAAGAGAAGGTGGAAGTGAAAGTCCGCGTCCACCAGCGCATAATTGACGCTTGGAATCGCAACGATACCACCCGGGCCCTGGACATGAATTCCGAGTTTTGCCCAGGCACCGCTTTTCAGGTGACTGTCCAAAGTGAAAGCAGCTCTCAAGACAAACCGCCCTTTGGGGTCTGGGTCGGCCCCGAAGACAGCGACGGAAAGGTGTTCGCTCAAGTCGAGGCGGCGCTCGCACGCCTCCTTCCGGCGGATTTCGGGCACGACGGAGACCTCCGCACCTTACGCGGTTTGGTTCAAATCTGGTACGACGGCGCCTGGCCGATCCGCTCGATCAGGGTTGGCCCCCACCCCAGAGTCGAAGAGGTCAAGGAGGCCATTGCCCACTACCTTTCGACCCACTGGCAGTTCAGATATGTGACCGTCAAGCCGTCCAGGATCCCGTACCGGCCGCCAAAGACCTGAACCTCGTCAAGCCGGGGCCAGGCCACGCCAGCGGGCCTGTCGCGCGGGAAGGCGAACCACTGATTCGCACCCGGCGGGGCTGCCCTCCAGCCCGGCTGCTGCATCTTGAGGCCGGGCAAATAGCCTGTGCAGGTCGGCGCGGCGCTGGGCGGGCAAGGGATATCGAGTCCCTTCCGGCGCGCAGGTCGCGTTGGGGGCCGGCGGTCAGCCGGCGGTCCAGATGGCGCAGATCGGCGCCGCCTTCAGGTTGGGGCCAAAACTCAAAGTCGACCGCCCCGTGTAGAGCACGATGCCGCCCAAAAAGTCGCCGCCGAGCCGCGCCGCCAAGTGCCGCAAGCCCCGGAAGTCCTCGCCCCGGGCGGTCGCGGAGGCTTTCACCTCGATGCCGACCACCCGCCGCTGGGCGTCCTCCAAGACCAAGTCCACTTCCATCTTGTCTTTGGTGCGGTCCCATTTGGCCGCGAGGGTCGTGTAGAATCCACGTTGGCCCGAAATCGCTGGCTGCGGCTCGAATGCCCCACCACTTGGCTTGAGCCGCCGGTGATTCCCCCCGAAAGGCGCGATGACTGAGTTTCATATTAACGGCACTGCCGCCGGCTACCAAGCTGCCCTATCGAAGCTGGACAGGCAATCCACTCGTGAGCGGCCAACCTTTGTGGTCAAGGTTGATCGGGAGACGCTCTTCAACCTGGCGCACCTGTTTTGCTGGCTCCAGGACCACGATGAGCCGAGCGCTCCCGTCGGCTACCAGGAAAAGCATTGCCAACTCCGGTTGGAGTTCCCGGTCGGGGCCGAGGCCGGGATGGCAGAGCGGGTCAAGGCATTCCTGGCCTCGCCGGACTGGTACCTGCGGCTGGACAACCGTGAGGACGTGTTCCCCAACAATCCTTGGAGGCCGCAACCCGGCTCTGTCGGGTTCAGCCGGATCCTTCCGTTGCTTTCGATCAACCGTCTAACCGCTCCTTGGCTCGCCGGCAGAGTCGACGCCTTGTTCGACCCAAACGAGACGGGTCAGTTCGCCGTCCAAGACGGCGCCGAGGCCGGGCCAGCGCAATTCGTTGTGTCCGCCACGCTGCCGCCAACTATCCGCACGGTGGTGGCCGCCTGCGCCGGATTTCTCTTCGGCCGCCCGTCTGGCGCGAGCGCAGCAGCGCAGGGCAGGGCCAAGCAGAAGCTCGAGGTTCTGTTGCACCCGTCCGCAATGGACGGGGCGGGCCGCAAGCTGTTCAAGCGCGTCGCCAGATGGCCTGTCCTGGCCTTCTTGCTCTGGGCCGCCTTCGACTGCGCGGCCGACCGGGAGTTGCGCGGGCGGGCGGCATCGGCCTTTGACGCAGATGAATGGCTCTCCAACCTGTCTGCTCTTGAACCTGACACTCTCGACACAGCGGACAGTCTGCTTGAACTGATTGAGAACATTGTGCTCCACGCCGGGCGGGCGGGCGCCTCCGGCCAGGGGGTTATGGCCCTGCGCGTCCACCGGCTCCCGCAGGCGGCCAAGGCCGGGCAGGACCCCCTTCGCGCCGCCTTCCCGCTGTACTTCGACGGCCGCAGCGCAATGCGCCTGATGAATTCGCCTGGCGGCCGGCCGGGCGGTGATGAGCTCGATCCCGACCTTTCCAGCGACGACCTGCGCCAGAGGCAAGGCGAGTTTCTGGCGGCATCCACGCCAACGCCGCCCGAGCCTGGGGAATTGCAGCAGTGGGCGCGCAACCTGGAGGGCATCAGCCAACGCCGGGCCACGCGCTCGCAAATCGCCCAGTTCCTCGAGGTCCGTTTGATCGACCGCGGAACACAGGGAATCGCGGGCCGATTCCGGGACCAGCGCAAGGACGGCCAGCCCGAGGCCGATCTGGGCCTGGGGGCTATCACCGACCTGCGCGCTTTCTTCGATCCCAGCCGCGAGCAACACCGGTCATGGCGGGATTTCTCCAGCCAGCCGCGCAACGCTGTGAACCATTACGGGCTGCATCTGTTCGGCGCTTTGCTGGCGAGCTTAGACGGGGCCGCAGAGGTGGCCAGCGGCGGGCTGACGTCGCCAACCGACGTTTACTCAAGCTCCGGCGACGATCCCCTGGGCGCCTCCGCCGCAGATCAAGCGCCCATCGGCACGCAGTACTCGCTGCTCATCCCGCTGCGCCCGCAGCGGTTGTGTTCGCAGCCGCTGGCCCACGCCAACGTCGACTTCCGGATCGGCTCTGACCTGAGTCAAGCCGAAGCCATTGAGGTGATGGAGGACTCTTCCTGGGAGGACTTCCGAGAGGCGCTGCCTCGCCTCGCCGTTGATCCGGGCGCCCCCGGCCAGCAGCCGGACAAACCAGCTGTGGTCGAGGCGCTCGCCGAGAAAGCGCCCTCCTACGAGGGAGCCGGGGGTCAGGGCGAACTCACCAGAATGGTCATTCTGGATCTGGAGAAGCTGAACAGCGAACAGATCGAAGTCGCCATCAAAGCGCTCCTGTTGTGGCTCCACGGCAGATCAGACCGCGTTCACCTGGCGATCCGGGCGTTGGACCCGACCCAATTCCGCTCCGCGGTACACCGCCTGGCTGTCTTCTTCGACCGCAGCGGCCGCAACCCACTGCTCACCGGCAGCCAGGTGTACGTGGCGGGCGATTCGCCCGGCGACGAGTTCTGGCTGCCGGACGCCCACATCTTGTCCGCAATCATGGCGCAGCTAAAGCTCAGGTCGGCTCCGGCGATCGGGGGCACGCTGCCCTCGGCCCTGGCCGATGACGCGGCACTCCTTCTGACCCACCGGTCGGTTTCCCTGGGAGCCGCGCCGCCGGACCCCCAAGCGCTGCGCTTCTTCCCCTTCGACCTGACGATGCCGGCCCAGCCAGGCGGCAACGAGACCATCTTCGACCGGAATGCGGGCAAAGTACTCAACGGCGACATCCAGGACCCGCATGTGGCGGGCTGCAAGTTGAACAACGCCCATGTCCGCCTGGGCTCGAAGGTCCACTTGGACGCCTTCTACGACGCCCACCTGCTGTTCGGCAACCACTACTACGTCGAGAGATACGCCTGGCTGGTTCGCCAAATCATGAAGCAGGAAGGCATCACGCCAGACACCAAGGCCCTGATCGTGGGCAACGAGACCTACTCCGAGACCCTGATCCGGCGCCTGATACGCCAAGCCGGGGACGGCGCCAGTCCGGCTTGCTGGGACTACGGGATCTACGAGGTCGCCGGTTCCCGCCACCCAATACGTTGGTCGTGGGGGGAACAGCCGCCAAAGGACCAGTACGAGCGCCTGGTTTACTTGGTGCCAGTCTCCTCAACACTCACCACCTTCCGCAAGATCGGGGGCCAGAAGCTTCTCAAAAGCGCGCCCGCCGCTCCTTTGATCGCGGACCAAGGCAAAGCCAACCCTGTTCTCATCACGCTCATCAACGTCCGCCACCGGCCCGGCCCCGGCGAGGCGGACAGTCCCACCGGAGTCCAAGGGCCCGAATTGCCCTTTTACGAGGCAGTCGACTCGAAGCGGCGAACCATCACCACGCAGACAAATCTTTGCGGCAAGACGGCCACCGTCCACTACGTTCACACCGTGCGCGCGGCCTGGATGGACCCGCTGTCCTGCCCGAAGTGCTTCCCCGCAGCGGGCCAAGTCGAGTTGCCCCTGGCGGACGCCAGTCGGTCGCCAGTGGTCTTGTCGCAGTTGTTTGGCCGCAGATCAGACACCCCCGTTGGCATTCCCCGGGGAGGCGCGAAATGACCGGCCCCGCCGCCTCGCCCGTCCCCAGCCCCAGCGCGAAGGACCCGCCGCGATGGCTGCGCCCTGCCGACCCGAACAGCGAGAGGGCCTTTGACCTGCTGGAAAGCTTGCAGCAAAGCCATGCGCGGGCTGGCAGAAACGATTTCGAGTTCGCCATCGACACGCGCGGCTTCTTCCGCCGCGACGAGGCCAAGATCCGCGCCTGGTTGGAAAACGATGTCAAGCCCGTGGTGGCACAGGGGCCCCATACTGTTGCGGCAGACGAGCGCGCACCTGCACCCGCCGCGTTCCACGTCATCGTCGCGCCGCTGACTCAGCGCAACGTTGCCTTTGTGGCGCTGGTGAACGAGGTGGTCTTCGGCGGGTCTGCGCACGTGGTTGCGGTCGACACCGAGGCCGAGTTCAAGGACTCTTTTGTGGCCCGCTACGCCGATCTGGCCCAATTGCAGAGCGATGCGGCCAGCGCCGGGGTCGAATTGGTATTTCACTATGTCGACGACGCGGTGGTGCGAGGCGCCAACATGACGCGTCTGCTAGCTCTCTTGGCGGCTCTGCTCAGCACACCGCCCGATGGCGCGCCGCCGGCCTCGTCGACGCCGGCCACCCCCGGATTCGAGACCGTCATCCTGCTGGTGAACCGCTGGTCCATGAACACCTGGCGCGGCTTCATGCATGAGAGCGAGCCGAGGATTTACCGATTTGTCGACCTCTACGTGCCCCACTTGGCCGCCCACACCGGCCCCTGCCCCTTGTGCGAGGAGAACGACGCGCTGCACCATGCGGAGGACACTTGTTCCTGCGCCCGCATGGCGGGCGCGATCCGGGACTTGCGCCTGAGCGAGTTCGAGCCTGTTGAGTTCGACAAGCTCCCGAACCTGGTTCGCTGTTCCAATGGCCAACCGCTGCCGTCCGCTGTCGCAAGACGCCAGACCAAGCGCCAACTACTGGGGCGGCGGCGCTTTTGGTGGCGCCACCGGCTAACTGAGGGGCTGCACCGGGTCGAAGACCAGAACAGCCCGGTACAGGTGCTGGCCCTCCTGGTCAACCTGCTATCCGAGGTCGCAGCCAGATGGAAGACCAAGAGACCCGGCAATCCGCCTGGGGGCAGGGCCGTGGACCATTTCTGCTCCGTCATCTGGGCGGCCACAACCGGCCTGCCGGCAGCCCGCAAAGCGGTCCAGGAGGCCTCGCTCGCGCTGGTCAACGCCCTATTGGAGGCCCTCACCGCAGAAGCAGGCCCGCCGCCCGCCCCGCCGCCCGCCCCGCCGCAGCTTTCCGGTGAAGCCATGCCGCAGATAACCCAGAAGCTCTGGGAAGGGCTGATGCAGAATGTGGCCTGGCTGTCGACCGAAAAGGCGACAGCCGTGCCTTTCGACGAGAGCATGGACGACCGGACCGCCGCGGAGAGCCTGGCACGCTGTTTGATGCGCGCTGTTTCCAGACTTGGCGGCACCGCTTTGATCCGCCGCGACACCATTGTGCGGGTCTTCAAGTGGGCGCACTCCGTGATGGAACCAGGCGAGCGTCTCGACGGCTTCGCCGCCTATTACGCGTACTGCTTGAAGTTGCTGTTCAGCCGAGGGCCGGACCGGGCCAAGCCGGCCTTTTTGGAGCATCTCCTGCTCAGGGGTCTAGAGCCAGCAGATGGCGAGATCCCGACAGTCCTGGCGGACCCGCAGGGCGGGACTGTGGGGACTCGATTTGCGGCCAGCCTCGATCAGGCGCTACCGGCTGCCCTCAGGGAGCCGGTCGCAACGTTCGCGGACCTCGCCTACCTGGAGAACACCAAGTGCCTGGACGCGATCATCCGCGACATGACCGGGGAGCACGCCAGCGAGCTTCCCGGCGCCTATCTGCCGGAGTACGCGGTTGAGTATTTGGAGAGCCGGGAGATCACCGGCGTAACAGCCGAGGGCTTGGCCGAGCAGCTGATTCAGACGCAAGGCGAGATCAAGATGTGGGCTCAGGTAGACAGGCCTGGTGACCCAAAGCCAAACCCTGACGATGACCCAAAGCCCAACATCTACGACTCTGCCGCTGGCTGCTTGAACCGCTTGTGGCAGGCGTTCCTCGGGCTCGCGGACAACCAGCGCTGCAGGACCCATTTGGTGCTAGAAGTGCGCGAGAGCACCCTTGGCTTGGAGCCCTTGGCCGGCGTGGTTGACCTCCTCGGCGTTGGTGTCCCGGCACCGGGCGGGGCACCGGGGAACCCGACGCGGGTGGATTCCTATGTGGTGACGCGGCGCAAGCGGCAGACCGGTTACTTGGCGGTGGGCGGCACGGACCCAAATCTCGCACCATCAGCAGAAGCCTATTGCGAGGCAGCGGCGGCGGCGGAATCCGCTCGGAGACTTGGCCGGCCTTCAGAACCCCTGCTACTCCGGTTCTCGCCTCAACTGCGGGGATACAGCGAGTCGGGCCAGCAGGCCGGTGCAGATATTGCCCTGCTCCCATCCAGTAACCCCGGCGAAACTGCCGAACGGGTTTGCCTTGTCAGGATCGGCCTTGATGGCGATCCGGCGTCTCCTCTGCGAGACGCCTACGTGGTGCTCACCGCCCCAGCTGAGACTGACATCGCCGAGCTGCAGCAAGCGGCGCGCGCCGTGGCCTTCTTCCGAGGGGCGCTCGCGAACCTGTTCAAGTCGGAGCAGCGCCGAGGCGTCCTTCGCCCGGTGGCCCAGGCCAAGCAAGTTCAGCGCGAACTGTCCAAGACGGGAGCCTTGAACCACCAAGACGGCTCGTCGTCGAAGAACCACTCCCTCCACCGCTACGTCCTAGGCCACCGGCCGTATCGCGACGAGGCGGGCAAAGATGGTGAAGCCAGTTGCCAAGCGTTCGGAGCCCACGTCGACTGGGTCCTGGCCAACTTGAACAGGGCCCTGTTCCTTTCCCGCGTGGAAGCATCAGGTGATGGCAGGCTGGAGCCGGTTCTGCGTCGCTTGGCGCTGACCGCAGACCCCGCACCCAGCACCGGCGTTGCCAAGGTAGCCTGCCGTTCCCTCTGGTATCTGCCGGGATTGCACGGCGACAACCCGCCCAAACTGGAGCTCAGGTGCGGCACAGCCGAACCGACGGTTGCCACTGGGTACAAACACCTCGGCACTTGGGCCGGGGATAATCTGCCCGATCTGCAACTCTTCACCTGGAAGGAAGATGGCCGCTCCTCGCAGTTGTCTCCGCAAGCGGCGGTCGTGATCCTGGCGAGCCTGGTCAATGGCGCCATCGACCACAGTTCTGGGTCGGAGATCATCATCCGGGTGGAGGTGGATGACGACGGTTACGTGTACGTGGAAAACCCAGTCGATGGCGACTCGTCCGTCGAACGCGTCAAGCGCGGCTTGGCCCGTCGCGAGGGCCTTTCGCTGGCGGCTGTCGCCGAGTTGTTCGCCTCGCTGGACAGCGGCGCAGGAGGCCGGCCGGTTCGAGTACGCTTGACAACGCCTGCCGCGGGCGGCGCTGGTACCGAGCGATGCTGGCTCAGCATTGGCGTTCCATTGTTTGAGCCATCCCATCCGGTGCCTGAGGCCTCGGGCGGGCGCGATGCGAAA
>JAITLE010000169.1 GCA_031278075.1 Bifidobacteriaceae bacterium
AACCACCTCCATCGCGGCTGCTACCTGAGACGGTCGGTGTCCACCAGGTCGACACGCACGTCCTCGTCCTTAGCCAACGCGTTGATCACCTGACGCAAGGCGCGGGCGGTGCGGCCGCCGCGGCCGATCGCGCGACCTAGATCCTCGGGGGCGACCCGGACCTCGAGCACCTGGCCACGGCGCAGCCGCTTGGGCGCGACGCTGACGGCCTCCGGATTGTCGACTATCCCCTTGACGAGGTGCTCGAGCGCTTCAACGAGCATCAGGCGGCGGCGTCCTCGCCCGCTGCTGCGGGCGCGTCGGCTGGCGCGGCTGGCGCGGCCTCGGCGGCGCCCGCATCAGCGGCGGCTTCCGCCTCGTCCGTGCCCTCAGCGTCCCCCGCGGCATCAGCGGCCTCAGCGGCGGCCTTGGCCGCCTCTTCCGCGGCCTTCTTGGCGGCCCGCGCCTTCTCCTCGGCCTGAGCGGTGACCTTCCTGAGGGCCTCGGCCTCAGCGGCCTCGAGCGCTGCGGCCTGAGCCGCCGCCTGGGCGGCCTGGCGCGCCGGGACCTTCAACCGGCCCTCCTCATAGGGCAGGCCCTTGAACTTCTGCCAGTCGCCGGTCAGCTTGAGCTGAGCCAACACCGGATCGGTGGGCTGGGCGCCAACCGACAGCCAGTATTGGACGCGTTCCGAATCAACCTCGATGAATGAAGGGTCTTCGGTGGGATGGTACTTGCCGATCTCCTCGATGACGCGGCCATCGCGCTTCGCGCGCGCGTCCACAACAACGATGCGGTAATAGGGCGCCCGGATCTTGCCCAGGCGCTTGAGCCTAATCTTCACTGCCACGGCGGCGGTTACTTCCTTTGCATGGTTAGTCGGGTTCCCGCTGGCGGCTTGGCCAGTGGGTGGGCCATGCCGTGGCGGCGCGATTGCCGCGCGCCCGGAGGATGAGAGGGCCCGCCGGGAACGCATACGCCCGCAATTCTGCCAGACAACAGCCGACCGACCCAAGTCGGCCCTCCGGTCCGATTCCGTCCGCGTCAGTTCGGCCAGGCCAGGCGCGATGCGGGCGGGCGGGGTCGGGAGCGTCACGGCCTCGCCCAGGCCCCGGTCCCGGCCAGGGCGCCCGCGACCAGCGCGCCACGCAACACCACCGCTCGGGGCGTGTGGAGGGCGGCGACCGCCTCACGCGGGTCGGTCGAATACACCACCAGGTCAGCGCTGGCCCCTTCCTCAAGACCGGGCACGCCGAGGAAGCGGCGCGCGTCATAGGAGGCGGCCGCGACAATCGCCTCCGCGGGGATGCCGGCACGGGCCATCAGGTCGGTCTCCAGGCAATAGACGCCGTGCGGGATGTTGGTGGACTCGTCCGATCCGACCAGCAGCGACACTCCCGCGTCGTGGAGCGCCTTCGCCTGCTCGTGGCGCCGCTCGTGGAGCCGCCGCAGATGACGCTCCCAGCGAGGGAACCGGCCCGCCGCGGACGCCGCGATCTCAGCGAAGTTCTCTCGCTGAATCATCGTCGGAACCACCCGCACGCCCTTGGCCCGGGCCTGCGCCATCATCGCCGCGTCCAAGCCGGCGCCGTGTTCAATGCAGTCGACCCCGCACCGCAAAGCCTGCGCGGCGCCCTCAGCCGAGAACACGTGCGTGGTGACCCGCGCGCCCAACGCGTGGGCCCGGCCGATCGCCTGCGTCAGCTTGTCGTCCGGCCACAGCAGCGCGAGGTCTGGTTCCGGCAGCGCCCGGTCGATCCAGTCGCCCACGAGTTTGACCCAGCCGTCCCCCGCCAGCGCCTCCTCCGCCACGGCGTCGGGGAGCTGATCGGGGACGATCTCGCGCGGCAGGTGTCTGAGGTAGCGTTTCGCGATCGCGATGTGTTGGCCGCAGCGGATGACGCGCGGCGCCCAGGGCGCATCGTCGAGCCACCGCGTCGAGTACGGCTCGCGGGGGCAGCCCGCGTCGCGGACCAGCAGGACGCCGGTGTCTCGGTCGGCGATGGCTTGCGCGCGGGCCACATCAGGGGGCGCGGCGCCCGCCGCGCCCAGCCCGATGTGGCAGTGCACGTCCACCAACCCGGGCAGGACCACACCGTCGACGCGCCGGTCAGCCGCGCGGGCGGGCTTCTCGAAGGTCAGCCGACCGCCGACCGACCAAAGTTCGCAGACCTCCGTCTCGCCGTCGACGACGACCGTCCCCGACAAGTGGATCACCGGCGTCGCCATCAACCGCCTCCTGGTCGAACTCGCATGAAACGGCCAGGACGCGCCGTCCAGCCGCTCCCTACATTAAACGTCACCGGGACCAAAGTCCCTAATCGGCGCGTTGGCGCGGCTCGCGGCAGAGAGGACCGCGGGGCGGCCCATGTCCCCGCGCCCCAAGCGCCTCAGCCGAATATCCCCCCGAGCCCAGTGGGAATCCGGCCCGGTCCGCCCGCGGCGTCCCCACCCAAACCAAAAGCGGCGCCGGGCCGGTCCGGGACAGCCGTGGGCACGGCATCGGGCTGCCCTTCCAAGAAGGCCCGCTCCTCAGCGGCCCGTTTGGCGGGATTCCCGGAACGCGACTTCTTCGCCACACGCGGCGGGGCCTGCATCCGGCCCTTGGACTTCTTGCCGCCGCCGAACCCCGGCCGGCCACCCCGCGCCATCGACCGCATCATGGTTTTCGCCTGGTCGAAGCGCTGCAACAACTGGTTGACCGCCTGCACCGTGGTCCCCGAGCCGCGCGCGATCCGGGCGCGCCGCGAACCGTTGATGATCTTGGGATCGGCTCGCTCGGCTGGCGTCATCGACCTGACGATCGCCTCGACGCGATCCACTTCCCTCTCATCGAACTGGTCCAAAGCCTGGCGCATCTGGCCCGCGCCCGGCATCATCCCGATGAGTTTCTTCATCGAACCCATCTGGCGCACCTGCTGGAGCTGGGCCAAGAAGTCCTGCAGCGTGAAATCGTCGCCGTCGCCCTTGATCTTGCGTTCGAGCGCCTTCGTCTGCTCCTCGTCGAAGACACGCTGGGCCCGCTCGATCAACGTCATCACGTCGCCGAGGTCCAAGATGCGGCCCGCCATGCGGTCCGGGTGGAACACCTCGAAATCGCCGAGTTTCTCGCCGGTGGACGCGAACAGGATAGGCACACCGGTCACGGACCGCACGGACAGGGCCGCGCCACCGCGGGCGTCGCCGTCAAGCTTCGTCAACACCACGCCCGTGAACCCGACGCCGGCCTTGAACGCCTCCGCGGTGGTCACGGCGTCCTGCCCGATCATCGAGTCGATCACAAACAGCACGTCGTCGGGTTGGACCGCGTCACGGATCTGCGCCGCCTGCCGCATCAGCCCATCGTCCACGCCGAGCCGGCCGGCGGTGTCCACCACCACCACGTCGTGCAGCTTGCGTTCAGCCTCCCCCAGTCCGCCGCGCGCCACCTCCACCGGATCGCCGATGCCGTCGCCCGGCTCAGGCGCATACACCGGGACCCCAGCCTGCTCGCCCACGATTTGCAGCTGCTTGACCGCGCCCGGGCGCTGCAGATCGGCGGCGACCAGCAGCGGAGTGTGACCCCGTTCCCGCAGCCACAAGCCCAGTTTGCCGGCCAGGGTGGTCTTCCCCGAGCCCTGCAAGCCCGCCAAGAGGATGACAGTGGGCGGGCGCTTGGCGAGCTTCAGCTCGACAGTGGCGCCGCCTAGGATCGCCACCAGCTCGTCGTGGACAATCTTGACGACCTGCTGCGAGGGGTTCAGCGCCTTGTTGACGTCCTCGCCGAGGGCCCGCTCCCGCACCCGGGCGGTGAACTGCCTGACCACCGGCGCGGCGACATCCGCATCCAACAGAGCACGGCGGATCTCGCGGATGGTCGCGTCCACGTCGGCCACCGAAAGGCGGCCCTTGCCACGCAGCGACTTGAATGTGGCGGTCAATCGGTCGGACAGCGAGTTGAACATAAGGCCTTAAGGCTACCGGCCCGGGCCGGGTCCGCACCCAAGGGGGTCGAGTCAGGACGCGGCCGTCCGGCCGGAACGCGCCCGCAGTTCACGGGCCGCCGCGGCCACCAGCTTGCCGACCAAGGCGGCGCGGAGCTTGGTCCAAGCTTTCGGTCCGGCGGCGCGCGCGTCCGCCTCCGTCAGGGCCGCCAGGCCGTCCAGCACGTCGCCTCGCCAATCCAGGACGTCCAGCAGCGCGATCGCGGTCTCGGGCGCCGCGACGTCCAGCCCCGTCGCCATCCGCGGCAGGGTCAAATGATGCCGGATCAGCGCGATCATGAAGGCGGAGGCGGCCGCGTCATAACCCATCCGGGCGAACAGCGGACCCGCCAGCAGGGCGCCAAGCGCCGCGTGGTCCTTCTCGCCCGGCCGTTTGCCCAGATCGTGGAACAAGGTGGCCACCGCCACCAGCGGCCTGGGCGCCGACCCCACAGCGACATCCGCCAACACCGCCACCGCCTCGACCTGGTGCCGGTCCACCGTGTGCCTGTGCAGCGCGTTGCGCTGCGCCTGGTTGCGGACCGCCGCCCATTCCGGCCACAGCCGCGTCACCACCCCGGCCTGATCCAACGCCTCCCACACCGGCGTGATCCGCTCCCCCAGCACCAAGAACGCGGCCAGCTCGGAGCGCGCCTGCGCCGGCCACGGCTCCGGCAGCGGCGGCGCGGAACGCAACGCCCTAAGCGTCAACGGCTCCAAAGGCAACCCCCGCTCGGCGCAAACACGCGCGGTGCGAAGTGGAATGACGGGATCGTGCCGCGGGACGTCCGCTGAAGTGAACACGACCTCTCCGCCGAGTTCCGCGAGACCCTCCGCGACCGGCGTGAGGCGCGGCCCCTGCCGGCGTCCCCGCACGAACACCGCTGGGATGGCGGCCCGGCCGGGCAGGTTGCGCAGCGCGCGCCGCATGGTGGTGTCGAGCGCGTGCGTCACGCCGCGGCCGGCCAGCGCGAGGTTGCCCATCAACTGGTCGGCGGTCAAATGCGGGTCGATCAGGTGCGCCACCTGGTCCTGTTCCGCCATGAGCAGCGCGTTCTGGGACCGCCCGGTGGCGCGCTGCAAGGCGTCGCGCGCGTCGAGCAGGTAGGCGCTGGACCGTCCCAGCTCCGCGGCCGTCGCGTCGTGGGGCCGGTCCGCCAACCACGACGCCACCAGCGCGTCCAGCGTCACCAGGTCCCTCAGCCCGCCGCGGGCTTCCTTCAGGTCGGGTTCCAGCCGGAACGCCACGTGCCCGAAGCGCTCCTCACGTTCCCAGACGGATTCCGCCAGTTCGGGGAGCCGTTTGCGCGCCGCCCCACGCCAATCGGACAGGACGCACGATGCCGCCCGGGCCGCCAAGTCCGCATTCCCCGCCAGCGGCGCGAGCGACAGCAACCCGGTCGCCGCAGGGAGATCTTGCGAGGCGATCCGCCGGCACTCCGCCAGGGAGCGGAAGGACTGATCCAGGTCGAAGCCAGCGTCCCAGATGGGGTACCAGAGCGCGCGAGCCAACTCCTCGCGGCGCGCCTCGCTCCAGCCGGACCCCTCGTAGACCACGACCAGGTCGAGATCCGAGAGCGGGCCGATCTCGCCCCGGCCAAGCGAACCGACCGCGCCCAACGCCGCTGCCGTGTTGCGGCCCGTCCCACCGGGGGCGCGGGCCGCGCGGAGCGCCTCGTCCCACAAGCGGCCGAGCGCCGCGCGCAGCAAGCGGATCCGCGCCGCGCGGCCACGGCCTCCCGGCGTCCACCACATCGCGGCGTGCGGGCCTTGGCGCTTGCGCGCCGAACCGAGGTCCCGGAAGGCGGGCGGACCTTCCGGGACCCCGGTGTCTTTGGCACTGCTGACTAAGGTCAAGGCGCGCTCGCCACCACCAGGGCGCGCCGCCCGGCCACGCTCCTGCTGCCCGCCATGTCCTTACAGAGCGTCGACGCCCGTGTCACCGGTCCGCACCCGGACCACCGACTCGACATCGACCACCCAGACTTTGCCGTCGCCGATCCGCTCGGTGCGGGCGGCGCCGACTATGGCCTCGACTGCGGCGGGGGCGACCGAATCGTCGACCACTGCCTCCAGCTTGATCTTCGGGAGGAGGTCCACGGTGTACTCGGCGCCGCGATAGACCTCGGTGTGGCCCTTCTGGCGCCCGTATCCGGAGACCTCGGAGACCGTCATGCCGCGGGCGCCGGCCGCCTCGAGGGCGGTCTTGACCGCGTCCAAGCGGTGGGGCTGGATGATTGCGGTAACCAGTTTCATGTTCCTAGCCTTTCAGAGGTGGACTCGGCTCTCAGTTAAGCCTGCCGGAGGTGATGGTCTCATAGGCGGTTTCGCCGTGTTCGGCGAGGTCGATCCCGGAGACTTCCTCCGCCTCCGGCACACGCCAACCCATTGTCGCCTTGATGATCAGACCGATCACCGCTGTCAAGACGCCGGTATAGATGATCGCGAACAGCGCCGCGGTGATCTGGGCGCCCAGTTGGGCGAACCCGCCGCCGTAGAACAGGCCGGGTTGGGCGCCGTCCCACAAGTTGTTCTCGGTGGCGAACACGCCGGTCAGGATGGTGCCGACCAAGCCGCCGACCAGGTGGACGCCCACCACGTCGAGCGAGTCGTCGTAACCCAGCTTGAACTTCAAGCCCACCGCCAACGCGCACAGCACGCCGGCCACCGCCCCGATGGCGATTGAGCCCAGCGGTGAGACGAACCCCGCCGCGGGGGTGATCGCCACCAGCCCGCCGACAACGCCCGAGGCGACGCCGACCGATGTCGGCTTCCCGTCCTTGATTTTCTCGGTCAGGGCCCAGGCCATGGCCGCGGTCGCGGTCGCCACGAAGGTGTTGACCCAGGCCAGCCCGGCTTGGTCGTTGGCTCCGCCGGCGCTGCCGGCGTTGAACCCGAACCAGCCGATCCACAGCAGCGCGGAGCCGAGCATGACGAACGGCACGTTGTGCGGCCGCATCGGCACTTTGCCGAATCCCTGCCGCTTGCCGATCACGATCGCCAGCACGAGCCCGGCGATGCCAGCGTTGATGTGCACCACTGTGCCGCCCGCGAAGTCCATCGGGGTCGCGAACAGCTCAGCGACCCATCCGCTGGATCCCAGCATGCCGCCGCCCCACACCATGTGGCACAGGGGGAAGTAGACCAGCGTGCCCCACACGCCGACGAACACCAGCCACGGCCCGAACCGGACACGGTCCGCCAGCGAGCCAGAGATCAGCGCGACTGTGATGACCGCGAAGGTCGCCTGGAACCCCACCCACGCCCAGGCCGGCACACCGCCGACACCGCCGCTGGCGAGGTCGCCCGCGAGCGGGTTGCTCGGGTCGGCGGCGGTCAGGTTGGTCAACCCGAACAGCTCAGCCGGGTTGCCGAACAGGCCGCCGACATCCGAGCCGAACGACATCGAGTAGCCCCACAGCACCCATATGATGCCGATCACGCCGGCCACGCCGAAACTCAGCATCATCATGTTGAGCACGGATTTGGTTCGCACCAAGCCGCCGTAGAAAAAGGCCAGCGCCGGCACTGTCATCAGCAGTACCAGCGTGGCCGAGGTCAGTATCCAGGCTGTGTCACCGGCGTTGACTTCGAAGTCTGCCGCCAACACGACAACGTCACCCACTGTCCGCCCTCCTTTTGCGTTGGGTAAAGAATTACCCAGACAGCTTGCGCGCGCGGCGTTACCGTTGCCGACCCAGCGAGGTTACGGAACGGTCACGGTCTGCGCTCCCCGGTAAACGTTGTGTTGCGCGCCGCCTTCTCGCCGCCCGATGCCGACCGCCACGCCGCGCCAGGGGACTGAGCCCGGGTCACCGCGCAGCCGCTGGGTGTCGTGGCTCGGTCTCGCGGCGGCAGGGACCGTTAGCGTCACGGCGGTGGTCGCTGAACCAGGCGCGACGGTCGAGGCCGGCGCGGGGCATGTCGGTGATCGAGGGCGCGCCGGCGGGAATGCGCGTCCGAGTGCCGGGTGACGCCGCAGAAGGCCAGGCAGGCGGATGACGCCGCGGCTGGGGAAGTGGTGGCGCTCACCGGTCGCGGCGCTGCCCGCGGTCGTCCCCGCCATCGCGGCCTCACGCCGCGAACCGATAGTCGAGCTCCGGGCGCCGTGAGCGCTGGCCCGGGCCTGCCCCGACATCCGCTGATAAATCAGGCGTGTGGTATTCCCCGCCGCGGTTAGGCGATGGTAACCTCAGTTAGTTCGCGCGGCGGCATGACCTGCGACGCGCGTTCCGCATTTTGCCCATCCGGCGCTCCGAACAGGGAATTCACGCCGCGATTGGGCGTCTGGGTAGAATGGGCCGCAAAGGTCAGTCGGGGCGATAGCCGCGCTATCGGCTTTGACGCGCCTGCGGCGTGGAGCATCTGCTGAAGGGCGGCCAATGGCGTGTCTCGCCTGGTAGGAGCGGCGTTCATACCGACTCCCAGGAGGGATTCCCCCAGTGCCCGCCCATATCCGTCATTCATCTTCTCCTCCCCAAAGACGCCGGTCCCGTTCTCGCGTCGCGACGGCCAGCGCCGCCGCGGTCGCGTTCGCAGGAATCGGCCTGGCCACGATCGCGCCATCGCAGGCGACACCCCAGCCGATCCTTCAGACCATCACCGTGGCCATCGCATCCGGCGACCAAGACGCCATGGCGAATTCCCAGTATGTGGACCTCACCAGCAGCGGCGTCTATCTCCACGGGGCATATTCCAGCTCAAGGACGTATCAGAACTACCTGCGCTTCACCGGCGCCGAACTGCCGGCGGACGCGACAGTGACGTCCGCTCACATCACCTTCACACTGCGGGATTCAGCGCCCGCGGCGTCCGCTTTCACCGTCGAGACGGAGACCTCAGCGGCCACACCGTTCACGTCCTCCGCCGCGTCCTTCAGCGCGCGCCAATTCGCCCCGCTCGCCGTCGAGTGGCAGGCGCAGGCGGCAGCAGCCGGGGCCGTGGTGGCGAGCGCAGACCTCGGTGGACTGGTCCAGGCCGCGCGCGCGGCCGACACGGCGCGGAGCGATTACGTTTTCAAGTTCACCGGGCTCACGCCATCGGCCAGATTCATCGCGCGGTCCTACAACGGCTCCGCGACGGCGGCGGCCAAGCTCACGATCACCTACACCTCGGTGACCGGTCGATTCGAGACCACAGTCGCGGCGTCCGGTGACGACGCGGAGGAGCACGGCGCCGGCCAATCGGTCGACCTTGAGAGCGCCATGAACATCGGTGGCTACTACTCAAACAGCCTGACCGCGAGCAACAAGCAGATCTCCGCCTTCCGGTTCGAGAACGTGCAGCTGCCCGCGCTGGCTGAGATCGACGACGCCTACCTGGAGTTCACGGTGCAGTCGACCGGCTCGTCCGGACGCACCAGCGACATGGTCATCCGCGGCGAACTCGGTGATCCCGCGCCGTACACATCGGTCAGCCGAGCCATCAGCGCGCGCCCCTACGGCGAGCAGGCCGTGGCCTATGTCCAGCCGGCTTTCACGCA
>JAITLE010000001.1 GCA_031278075.1 Bifidobacteriaceae bacterium
GATGACGGCATCGTGCGGCAATTGGGGGCGGAGGGTCCCGATGCGGTGATCGCGCCTGGAGATCGCCGATGGCGCGGCCCGCGCAACCGATGTGGAAGATCACGTGACCTCCCGCCGCAGGGCCCTCCGGACCCCGAGATCGCCGCTGCGTACGCGGGTGAGTTCCTACATCGAATGCAGGGAAATAACTACACGCAATGCAGGGAAATCCCTGCATCAGACGCAGGAAAATCCGTTGGCTTGGAGCATGGACGTGACCCGAGCGATAGAACCCGACCTGACCCCGGGGCAGCCGCCGGTGACCATCCTGGAGGGGCCTCGGATGTCCGACAAGACGCACACCGCGCGCAAGCTGTGGGCGAACGGGGTGTGGGACGGCTACGAGAACCTGGCAGACCCGGCCACCTTCGAGATCGCGCGGCACGACTTGGCGGCTTGGCTTGAGTCGCTGAGTCCACGAGTCATCATTGACGAGGCCCAACTCCTGGCCCACCTGCCACTGCGGGTCAAATTCTTGGCCGACCAAGCCGGTTCGCGGCGGCGCTGGCTGCTGACTGGGTCGGTCAGCATCGGGCGGGCCGGCCTGGGCGGCTCAGACCCCCTGACCGGCCGCGCCCAGCGCTGGACCCTGAGCCCCCTGACGGCGGGCGAATTGGCCGGCCGGCCCGGCGGCGAGCTCCTGGGCGGCGGCCGTGAGGCGCTTGTCGCGGGTCCAAAGGCTGTGCCCGGTGATGCGCGCCGAGCCGAGCAGGTGAATGTCGGTTGGGCCGAGGCCTTTGCCCCACAGGCGTTCGGAGGCGACGAACTGGAGGTACTCGGCGTGGGTCAGCACCTGGCAGGCCGGAAGCTTGGCGAGCGCGGCCACCACCTGCCCGCGCGATTTCAGCGATCCGGCCGCTAGCTCCTCGATGACCATGGCGTGCGCCACCACTTGGTTTGACTCAAGTGCTGCTTGCAGCTCTGGATTTGCCTGGTGCAGGTGGTCGATCCAGACAGATGTGTCAACGATTATCACTGGCGCCCCCGCGCCTCGGCGGAGCCGCCGCGGTTGGGTCGCTGCCGCCAAGGGCCGCCAGGCGCTTGCCGGCCTCGACCTGGACCAACGTTTGGACGGCCAAGCGGATCAAACTTGCCGGCTCGGATTGCCCGGTCATCTCAACCGCCTCTTGGAACAGCGCGTCGTCGATTGTGGCAGTTGTCCTCATGCTCCCCCCTGGGCTCATCAATTTTGGAATCAATCGCATCACATTCTATGCCACCGCGTCTGGCAGCCGCTCGGCCAGCGACGCCAGCTCGGCCAAACCCCAGTCGGGGTCCAAGCAAAGGTCCTGAGCGAAGCCGAGCCACGCCCGCTGCGCCCAGCCCAGATTCCGATTCGTGCTTGTGGAGCGGGTGGACTCCCGCGGCCTGGCAAAGGTCCTCCTGATGGACCCGACGCCATCGTCCACCGATCTGGACGCGGTCGTACCGCTCAACCGCGACGACGCGCAACATGGCTCAGCGAGCGCCTCGCAGGTGGCGGGCGATGATGTCGCTGGCCTGGATGATCGGCGGTGGCTGTCCCCGGCCGCCGGTCGCTGGGGTCGGCGGCGGCTTGAGCGTGACCGACAGATCCAGCTCGGCCAGCAGCCGCCAGACCATGTCCAGTGGAGCGGACGCCTTGTCGCCGGCCTCAAAGCCGACCAGCCACTGGCGGCCGACCCGGGCGTCCGGCGCCAGATCGGCCTGCGACAGCCCCTGAGCCAGCCGGGAACGACGCACCGCCGCCCCGAGTTCTCGCACCCCGCCGACTGTTGTCGTCATACGGCGACTATCGCACGATGTCGTCGGGTAGCGACAGGGCTCGACGAGACTCACAGTTATGGTGCGAGCAACGTAAAGGTGAAGCATGACGCGGTGTTGCCCGGCGCGGGTCGGGCGTTTAGGCTTTGGACCGCGTTTGGTTCGCCCCGGGCGCGTTGGCTCAGGCCTGGGTTCGGGGCGAGGCAACAGGGAACCTGGTGAGAATCCGGGACTGCCCCGCAGCGGTATAGGGGAACGACCGCCGTCAGCCCTTGAGTGGGCGAGCACTGGGCCAATGGCCTGGGAAGCGACGGCCAGTAGGCGCCGATCGGCCCGCCCCGAAGTCCGAATACCTGCCGAGCGTGCGGCCGCCGCCGGCGCGCCGCTGACCACAGCCCCGCGGGTGGGCCGGTGGCCGCCCAGGGGCGTGCGCGCCCGGGCGCCGCTCCCGTCCGCGAGCCATCGGACTCGCGAAGGAGAGCCCCGTGACCAGCCATTCCACCACCGCGACCGTGCTCGGCTACCCTCGCCAAGGGCCGCGCCGGGAACTCAAATCAGCGGTCGAGGCCTATTGGTCCGGCCGCGTCGGCGCCGCTGAGCTGGAGGATGTCGCCCGCCGGCTGCGTGGCGCCCGGCTGGCCGAGTTGCGCGCCGCCGGGCTCGGCGAGGCGCCCAGCAACGATTTCTCCTACTACGACCACGTGCTCGACACGGCTTGGCTGCTTGGGGCCATCCCACCCCGTTTTGGCCGGCTGGCCGATTCCGTCCAGTCGGACCGCGCTCTGGATCCTTACTTCGCGCTCGCCCGGGGTGGGGAGGGGACCCAACCATTGGAGCTCACGAAGTGGTTCGACACGAATTACCACTACCTGGTGCCCGAGATCACGCCTGACATGACCTTCACTCTCAACCCGGCCAAAGTCTTGGCCGAATTCGACGACGCGAGGAACGCAGGCGTCATCACGCGCCCAGTGCTGCTCGGTCCGGTCAGCTTCTTGCTGTTGGCGAAGGCGGCCGGCGCCGCACCGCACTTCTCGCCGCTCGACGCCCTGGATCGCGTCTTGCCCTTGTATCAGGAGCTGCTCGCTCTGCTGGCGGACAGGGGCGCCGAGTGGGTCCAGTTGGACGAGCCTTGCCTGGTGTTGGACCAGGATGCGGCCACGCTCGCACGGACCGCCGAGGCCTATGCCACTCTGGCCGTGCCCTCAGCCCTAAGGCCCTCGATCCTTCTCGCCACCTACTTCGGGCGCCTGGGTGAGGCTCTGCCCGTGCTGGCGGACGCCCCGGTCGAGGGTCTGGCGATCGACTTCACCGGCTCGGGCCGTGGCAATTTCGAAGATCTGCGAAGAATCGGCGGTTTGGGCGCGAAGCGCTTGGTGGCTGGGCTGATCGACGGCCGGAACGTCTGGACCGCTGATTTGGCCGCGGCGCTCCGCGCCGCCGAGAGCCTCGTCCCGCTGGCCGGAGCGCTCGACATCGCCGCATCGTGCTCATTGCTCCACGTCCCGTTGGACGTCACGTTGGAGGACACCCTGCCCGCGGCGCTAACCGGCTGGTTGGCGTTCGCGCGCCAGAAGCTGGCTGAGATCGTCACTGTGGCGCGGGGTGTCGCGGAAGGCCCGGAGGGAATCGTCCAGGAGTTGGAAATGAATCGCGCCGTGCTGGCCCGGCGTGCCAGCTCACCGCTTAGGCGCGTGTCGGCGGTTCGGAGACGGGCCGGCGCGCTGGGGCCTGAGGATCGTCGGCGCGGCGCTCCACGCGCCGAGCGGGCCGTGGCGCAACGCGCCGCCCTGGCTCTGCCCACGCTGCCGACCACCACGATCGGGTCCTTCCCCCAGACCGCCGAAGTGCGCGCGGCGCGGGCGGCGCATCGCCGGGGCGAACTCACGGCGGCCGCATACGAACAGGAGATGCGGGCTCAGATCGCCATGGTGGTGGACGCCCAGGAACGGCTGGGGCTGGACCTTCTGGTCCACGGCGAACCGGAGCGCAACGACATGGTGCAGTATTTCGCCGAACAATTGGACGGGTTCTGGGCCACAGCTCATGGCTGGGTGCAGTCGTATGGGAGCCGCTATGTGCGCCCACCGATCCTGTTCGGGGACGTCTCCCGCCCGGCGCCGATCACGGTCCCTTGGACCCGGCACGCGATGGGTTTGACGAACCGGCCCGTCAAGGGGATGTTGACCGGTCCGGTCACCATGCTGGCGTGGTCGTTCGTGCGGGAAGACCAGCCGCTCGCGGCGACCGCCGACCAGGTGGCGTTGGCGCTCAGGGATGAGGTCGCCGACTTGGAGGCGGCTGGCGCCCGGGCGATCCAGGTCGACGAGCCGGCGCTCAGGGAACTGTTGCCCTTGCGTCGCGCCGAACGCGCCGCCTACCTGGACTGGGCCGTCGGCTCGTTCCTGCTGGCGACCGGCGGCGCGGCCGCGGTGACGCAGGTCCACACCCACATGTGTTACGCCGACTTCGGTGATGTGATCGCCGCGATCGAGGCGATGGATCCGGACGTGGTCTCGCTCGAGGCGGCTCGGTCAGGTGTCAGCTTGTTGACGGATCTGGCCAGCTCCGGACTGGGCAAGCCGGGAAGCGCGGCTGTCGGCCCAGGGGTTTGGGACATCCATTCGCCGCGTGTGCCCGGCGCGGAGGAGGTGGCGGCGCGAATCCGCGCGGCGCTCGCCGCCCTCGGGCCGGACGTCTGGGTCAATCCGGATTGCGGCCTCAAGACCCGTGCCTGGCCCGAGGTCGAGGCCGCGCTCGCCAACCTGGTCGCGGCTGCCCGCCAGGTCCGCGCCGAGTTGGCGGCGGCTTAGCACTGCGTCACGCTCCGGCGGGCGGGCGTTCGGGCGGGCGGGCTTGCGCGCGGCGGCACGTCACGCGTCGCCCAGGTTCGTCTCGCGGACGCGATGCCGTGGCCGATCGCGCGAGACGTGGGCCCTACGCCGGGTCGGCGCGACCGCGCCGGGTGGCAGGATGGGATCGTCTAGTTGTCCATCGACGCCTCCAAAGGAGGAACCATGCCACTCGCAACACCAGAGATTTACGCAGCGATGCTGGATCGCGCCAAAGCCCAGCGGTTCGCTTATCCGGCGGTCAACGTGACTAGCTCCCAAACCGCCACTGCCGCTATCCAGGGATTCGCTGAGGCTGAGTCGGACGGGATCGTGCAAGTGTCGGTCGGAGGCGCCGAATATCTGTCCGGCTCGACGATCAAGGATCGTGTGGCCGGCTCGCTGGCGCTCGCGGCGTATGTGCGCGAGGTGGCGGGAAACTACGGCGTGACGATCGCGCTGCACACCGACCACTGCTCTAAGCCGAACCTGGCATCGTGGGTGCGGCCGCTGCTCGCGCTGGAGGCGGAGCAGGTGGCGAAGGGCGGTCTGCCGACGTTCCAGTCCCACATGTGGGACGGCTCGGCTGTCCCGCTCGAGGAGAATCTCGAGATCGCCAAGGAGCTGCTCGCCCTGTCGGTCAAGGCCCACACGATCCTCGAGATCGAGATCGGCGTGGTCGGCGGCGAGGAAGACGGCGTCTCGGCGGAGATCAACGAGAAGCTGTACACCACGGTCGCGGACGCGACCAAGACGGTCGAGGCGCTCGGGCTCGGCGAGGACGGCCGCTACCTGACCGCGCTGACCTTCGGCAACGTCCATGGCGTGTACAAGCCTGGGGCCGTCAAGCTGCGGCCGGAGATCCTGTGTGAGATCCAGACGGCGGTCGGCGCCGCGACAGGCCGGGAGCGTCCCTTTGACCTGGTGTTCCACGGCGGCTCTGGTTCTTCAGCGCAGGAGATCGCCGACGCGGTCAGCTACGGCGTCATCAAGATGAACATCGACACCGACACCCAGTACGCGTTCACGCGTCCGGTCGCCGCGCACATGTTCACGAACTATGACGGTGTGCTCAAGGTCGATGGCGAAGTCGGGAACAAGAAGACCTACGATCCGCGCGCCTGGGGCAAGGCCGGCGAGGCGGGCATGGCCGCGCGAGTGGTGGAAGCCGCGCGCCAGCTCGGGTCGGCCGGGCAAAAGGGCAGCTACTGAGGGTCTTCCGACTACCGGCGGGACGGCCGGGTCGCCTTGCGGGGTGGCCCGGCCGTTTCTTGTCCGGGTGCGGTGGCGGGCGCGCGGCGTCGGCCGGTCGCGCGTTCTCCCGTGGCAGGTGCTGTGGTGGGCGCACGATGCCGACCGGTCGCCCTAGCTCCGCTGCCCGGTAACGATTTGGCAACGGATCGCGCGGGGGCGGGCTCCGAGTTGACATGGGTTTGTAAGGAAGCTTTACTAACAATGTGAGCGGCAACGGAGCGCAACGGGCGGAACGATTCACAGGCGCCCTTCTCAGACCAAAGGCGAAGGCTGTGCCCGGCGACGCGCGAGCCCACAACAGGGCGCTGGTCCTCAGCTCCCTGTTCCACGCGGGCCCGCTGTCCCGGGCCGAGCTGGCCAGGGCCACCGGGCTGACCCGGGTCACCGTGTCTGACCTGGTGGCGGAGCTGACCAGCGAAGATCTGGTACAAGACACCGGCGGGCGCACCGAGACCCGAGTCGGCAAACCCGGCGCCTTGATCGACATCAACTCCGACGGCCACATGATCGCCGCCCTCGACCTGAGCGACACATCAACTGTGCGCGGCGCCCTCATGACACTGCGGGGCAAGGTGGTCACCCGCCGGGAGGCGACCACCAACGGGGCGACCGGCGCCGCCGTAGCGGAGATCGCCATCGACGTCGCCCGCGGCTTGATCGCTGAATCCCGCGAGGCCAAACTGCTCGGGGTCGGCATCGCCTCGCCCGGTGTGCTCACCCCCGCCGGCGACGTGGTCTACGCCAAGGACTACGGCTGGACCGATTTCCCCCTCGCGGCCCTAGCGGGCGCCGAGCTCACCCAGCACACCTACGCGGCGAACGACGCGAACGTCCGCGCCCTCGCTGAATTCACTTTCGCCGGCGCCAGCGCTGAAGGCCTGATGGAGGTCTCGCTGACCGACGGCTTAGGCGCCGGAATCCTCCTGGACGGCCTGCTCCTGCTGGGCCCCTCCAACGCCGCAGGCGAGATCGGCCACATCCCAGCGATGGTCGGCGGCGACCCATGCACCTGCGGCCGGCGAGGCTGCCTGGAGACCGTGTTGAACAAGCGGGTGCTGGAGGCGGCGGCGGCCCGCGGAGAAGACCCGGCGCTGGGACGCGAAGAAGCGCTGGAGCGGGTGGGAACCGCGGCGGCCGCGGTGCTGGCCCCGATCGTCTCGGCATTCAACTTGAGCGACCTGGTGTTCGCCGACCCCCGGGGGCTCGTGACGGACGATTTCGTCGCAGCGATCCGCGCCGGACTCGAGGAGCGACTCCTGCCGCAGACCATGGACAACCTGGACGTCCGCGTGAGCGAACTCGGGGCCGACGCGGGCTTGCTGGGCGCGGGCGCGCTGGTGCTCGCCGAGCGGCTCGGCTTGACCTGAGCGGAACGTCAGACGACTGGCTAAACGACCGGCGCGGCCTGAAGGTGGCCGCGCGGCTATCGAAGAAAGGACGAAGAAGAGTGAAGAAACACAAAGGAGTCGTGGCGTTGGCCACGGCCATGGCGCTGGCATTGGGGGTCGGCGGCTGCGGTGACGGCGGCACGAAGGGGACCACCAACAAACAAGCCGACAAGAACCTCACGCTGTGGCTTGCCGGCAACGACACCAACGACGACTTGCGGCAGTACCTCAAAGACACCTTCCAGGCGCAAAATGAAGGCTGGGCGCTCACCATCGAGACAATCGACTGGAGCGATCTGGTGGCGAAGCTCACCACGGCGCTACCCGATTCGAAGAACACCCCTGACGTGGTCGAGATCGGCAACACCCAATCGCCGACCTTCACCAACGCGGGCGCGTTCCTGGACATCAGCGACATGTATGAGGAGCTGGGCGGCTGCAAACTGCTCCAATCCTTTGTCGAGATCGGCGCAGTGGATTCCAAGAACTACACGCTGCCGTACTACTTCGGTTCGCGCTACATGTTCTACCGCGTCGACGTGTGGGCCGAAGCAGGCGTCGCGGTCCCGAAGACCCTGGACGAGTTCAACGCGGCCGTGGCTAAGATCACGGCGGACAACCCGCGCGGCGTCAAAGATTTCTCGGGGTTCTTCATCGGCGGCTCCGACTGGCGCAACGGCGTCTCTTGGGTGTTCGCGAACGGTGGGGAACTCGCGAAGCAAGAAGGCGGCCAGTGGGTCTCGACGTTGTCCGACCCGAACACGATCAAGGGTCTGACCCAGTTGCAGGCGCTCCACGCCACCGCGTCGATGGCGCCAGCCGACGCGAAAGACCAAAGCCCGTGGCTCTACATCAACGACTCGGATGAGGCGACCGAAGAGGACAAGTCGGTGACGGCGACATCCCTTGGGGCCGCGACAATCATGGCGCCGGGTTGGGCGCACTGGTCGATCGGCGATCCGGTGCTAGACGCGGCCGGACAGCCGACCCGCGGCGACAACGGTGTGATCAAGCGTGACTGGAACCCCGAGAAGTTCGGCGTGTTCGTCCTGCCCGGGAACGACGCCAAGCCCGCGCCGGTGTTCGCCGCCGGCTCCAACATCGGCATCTCGGCCGCCAGCCAGAAGACGGAGCAGGCCAAGTCGCTGATGCGGATCATCTTCTCCGCCGAATACCAGCAGAAACTAGGCGGGGCGGGCCTCGGGCCGGCGAACAGCGACTATGTTTCCTCGCTCGGCTCCGATGAGTTCGCGCAGGCGGCGATCGACTCGGCTCTGAACTCGAAGCTGATCCCAGCCGCGCCGGGTTGGGCGGCGGTCGAGGGCGCGTTCCTCCTGGACGAGTTCTTCGGCAAAGTCGCGCAGGGCGGCGACATCGCCTCACTCGCGGCGGAATACGACGCCAAGATCACGCCGCTGCTGAACGGCTGACGGCGCCCTAGCGACGAGGGGACGCCCGGCGCGGCATTGCCGCCTCCGCCGGGCGTCCCCCAGACCTGAACCCACTCCACGTCTGACTGACAGGATCGTGAACATGACGTCAGCATTGAGGCCTGCGGCCGGAGCGGCCGACTCGGCTGCGCGGCGGCGCGCGCCTCGACGGCGTTCGCACTGGACGCCTTATCTGCTCGCGGCGCCCGCGGTGGCGGTGCTGTTGCTGGCGCTCGCCTACCCTGTGCTTTGGCAGTTCGCCACCTCTTTCA
>JAITLE010000073.1 GCA_031278075.1 Bifidobacteriaceae bacterium
CGATGGGCGTTCCTGGGCGGCGATGGCAGGCCGGCGGCCTGCCCGGCTGGTCAGGGGCGTCCAGCGTGCCTAGCTGGCGAGCGGCGCAGTAGGCGAGGACCGGTGGATCGAGGCTAAGCCGCGTCAGACACCCAGACCGCCGCCGCGGCGATATCCCCGAGTTCGACCCGCCGCCCGACGCCGTCCGCGCCGGCCTCCCCGGCGCCACGGGCCGCGCCGGCATCCCTGGCCTCGGCCTCTACCCGCACCACGATCACGCCCGCGAAATCGCGGCGCTCCAAGACGGTCACCAGCGCGTCGGGCACCAATCCCACGCCCGCGAAATACCGCAACATCGCCGGGTCCGCGTCTGAGATCCGCTCGACGACCGCCCGGGCGCCCTGGACGGCATCGGACAACGGACGCGCGGTCGGGTGGGCGACTGTGCCGTCGGCGGCGGGGATCGGGTCGCCGTGCGGATCCCGCGTGGGGCGCCCCAAGAAGCCGTCCAAAGCCGAGATGAACGCGTCGGAGGCGGCATGTTCGAGCACTTCGGCGTCATCGTGCGCCTCATCCCAAGGGAAACCGAGCGTGTGGACCAGGAAGGTCTCAAGCAACCTGTGCCGCCGCACCATCGCGAGCGCGAGCCGTTCCCCCTCCGGGGTCAGCTCGATCGCCGCATAAGGGGCGTGCCGCACCAAGCCGCGCGCCGCCAGACGCTTGACGGCCTCCGATGCCGTCGACGCGGTGACGCCCAACCGTGCCGCGAGCAGGGTGGTTGTGACGGGTTCGTCCTTGTGCCACTCGCGCACGGACCAGATCAGCTTCAAGTAGTCCTGTGCCACCGCCGACGGTTTCATTCCCCCAGCCTAGGCCGCGACCAGCGGGCCGCCCGGACCGGCAAGAAGAAAGAAGGTCCTACAGGCTTCCGCGCGCTGACTTCGCCCCAGAGCACGCGGCCCGCTCAGTAGGACCCTCTTGATAGTGAAACGAATGGCGCGCGGCTGAGGTTCCGCAGTTGGGGTGTGTTCTTCCTCACACTTTGCCCAGGTTGGTGTGGCGCCCGCGGACGGTGGCGGGCCGCGGCGCCCGGGCGCCCCCCGAGGTGGAAAGATCGATTCATGCATCCAAGAGCAGGCCAGCGGGCCCAAGCATCAGACCTGGTCGACCTCCGCGCGCTGGAGGACGCGTACTACCAGATCAAACCGGATCCCTCAGACCCAGCCCAAAGGGTGGTGTTCGGGACGTCCGGCCACCGCGGCTCCTCGCTGGACGGCGCGTTCAACGAGGATCACATCATCGCGGTCACGGCGGCGATCGTCGAATACCGGCGTGGCCATGGCGTGGACGGCCCCTTGTTCCTCGGCCGCGACACGCATCTCCTGTCGCTGCCCGCTTGGCGCACCGCGGTAGAGGTCCTCGGCGGCGCGGGTGTCGAGTTGAGGATCGACGCGCGTGACTCGTGGACGCCCACGCCGGCTGTCTCGCATGCGATCCTCGTGGCGAACGGCGCGGTAGCGGACTCGGGGCTGCGGACGGGCGGACCGGGGCTCGCGGACGGGATCGTCGTCACGCCGTCGCACAACCCGCCACGCGACGGCGGTTTCAAATACAACCCCCCGAACGGCGGCCCGGCGGACACTGACGCGACCGGTTGGATCGCGGCGCGGGCCAACCAGATCCTCGAGCGGCGTGCGACAGGGGACGTGCGGCGGGTGTCCGTCGCCCAGGCGATCGCGCTTGACACCACCAAGCCCCACGACTTCATGCGCATCTATGTCGAGGACTTGAAGAACGTGGTGAACCTGGACGCGATCAGGCGTGCGGGGGTGCGGATCGGCGCCGATCCGCTGGGTGGCGCGTCGGTCGACTACTGGGGCGCCATCGGCGAGGCCTACGGCCTCGACCTGACGGTGGTGAACCAGGAGGTCGACCCGACCTGGCGTTTCATGACCCTCGACTGGGACGGGAAGATCCGGATGGATCCTTCCTCGCCCAACGCGATGGCTTCGCTGAGGGAGCTGATCCACGCGCGCGGCGTCGGCGGGAAACCGCTTTACGACATCGCCACAGGGAACGATGCCGACTCCGACAGACACGGGATCGTCACCCCCGACGGTGGGCTGCTCAACCCGAACCACTACCTGGCGGCCTGTGTCGCTTATCTCTTTTCCGGCAACCGGCCGAATTGGCCGCTTGAGGCCGCGGTGGGCAAGACGGTGGTCTCGTCGTCGCTGATCGACAGGGTCGCGGACAATGAGGGGCGCGCCCTGATGGAGGCGCCCGTCGGTTTCAAGTGGTTTGTGCCGGGGTTGTTGGACGGTTCGGTGGCGTTCGGGGGCGAGGAGTCGGCGGGGGCCTCGTTCCTGCGGCTGGACGGGCGGGTTTGGACCACCGACAAGGACGGGATCATCTTGGCGTTGCTCGCCAGCGAGATGCTCGCGGTGACGGGGGCCACACCATCTCAGGCGCATCGGGAGTTGGCGGGGCTGTTCGGCGAGAGCTGGTATGCGCGCGTCGACGCGCCGGCGGGGCGTGAGCAAAAGGCGGCCTTGGCCGCCTTGGACGCGGACCAGGTGACGGACACGGAGTTGGCGGGAGACCCGATCACCGCGCGGCTGGTCCGGGCGCCGGGCAACGGCGCGCCGATCGGTGGGCTCAAGGTCGCCACGGATGTGGCCTGGTTCGCCGCGCGCCCCTCGGGGACCGAGGACGTCTACAAGATCTACGCTGAGTCATTCCGCTCCGCGGCGCACCTGGAGGAGGTCCAGGCCGCCGCGAAAGCCCTGGTGGACGCGGTCATCTGAGGGGCTGGGGGAACGCGCGGTGGCCAAGACGATTGTGCTGACGGGGGCGAGCGACGGAATTGGCGCCGCGGCGGCGATCCAGTTGGCGGCGCGGGGCCACAGGCTGATCCTGGCGGGCCGTTCCAAGGACAAGCTGCGGGCGGTGGCTGAACGGGTGGGCGCCGCCGACGCGTTTGTCGCAGATTTCGAGGATCTGGGGGCTGTCAGGGGGCTCGCGGAGCAGATCCTGGGGCGGTGCGACCGGATAGACGTGCTCGCGAACAACGCGGGAGGGGTGTTCGACGGCCCGAAACGGACGGGCGACGGGTTCGAGCGGACTTTTCAGGTCAACCACCTGGGGCCTTTCCTGTTGACCAATCTCTTGTTGCAGCCGCTGCTCGCCGCGGGGGCCACGGTGGTCGCCACGTCTTCGGTCGCGTCGCGGCTTTACGCGCGGCTCGACCTGGCGGACGTGAACACTTGGAACGATTTCAGTCCGATGCGCGCCTACGGTAACGCGAAATTGGCGAACATCCTGTTCACGAAGGGTCTCCACGAACGCTATAGCTCGGCGGGGATCTCCGCGGTGGCGCTGCATCCGGGAGTCGTCGCCACGAATTTCGCGGCGGGGACACGTACCTTCTCCAGGCTGCTCTACCAGACGCCGCTCAAGGTGTTCTTGACTTCCGCGGCCAGCGGCGGCGCTCGGTTGGCCCGGTTCGCGTCAGGCCGACCGGGCCACGATTGGGAGTCCGGCGAATACTACGAGGCTCCGGGCAAGCCTGGCCGTTTCAGGCTTGAGTCCCCGTTAGATGAAGCGGTCGCCTCGCTGTGGGACCAATCTTCCGCGTTGGTCCGGCTGGATTGAGCTGGGCTGACTGATCGACCCAGCCGCGGGCGCGGCCCGGGCTGGGGCTGGGCGGCGGTTCGGCCGGTGGGCGGACGGCATCGTGCTGCGGGGAGGGAATGTGATGAAGATCACATGACTCTATGCGGGAACGGATTTGGAGAAGTCTTGACCTTCGGGTTACCTTAGCTGTGAGTGATGGGACTAAAGGCCCATCCCGCTCGCTGAGTCGGGGAGCGAACGCACGGTCCCAGTGCCGCCCCCGAGCGCGCCGCTCCTTCGCGGCCCTCGGCGAACGGTCGCACCCAGCGAAGGAGGCAGCATGGGGCAAGGTCTTGGGCCCGGCGGGGCGGCCGAGAACGTCGACTACAGCGCGATCGAGCAGAGCCCTGAGTTCAGCCGGCTCCGCTCGACGCATCGCCGGTTCGTCATCCCGGTGGTCTCGGCCGGGCTGGCAGGCTACATCGCGTACGCGCTGCTGGCCAGCTGGGGCGCCGGATTCATGTCGACCCGCGTGCTCGGCAACGTGAACTGGGCGATCATCCTCGGGCTGGCGCAGATCCTCGCCACCTTCGCCGTGACCGTGGCGTACGTGTGGTTCGCCAACCGGAAGCTCGACCCGAAGGCCGCTCAGATCCGTGAGGCGATCGAGGCCGGGGCGGGAGGCGTCCAGTGAGCGCCGCGGCGGGGACGGTCCTCACCCTGGCCGCGATCGACCCGACCAGTCCGGGCAAGCCGGGCATCAACATCGCGATCTTTCTGGCGTTCGTTCTTGTCACCTTGATCATCGTGATCAAGGGTGGCGGCGGATCGAAGCACAGCTCAGGTGAGGAGTTCTTCGCCGGCGGACGGTCCTTCTCGGGGGCGCAAAACGGTCTGGCGATCTCGGGCGACTATCTGAGCGCGGCCTCGTTTCTCGGCATCGTCGGGGCGATCGCCACCGCCGGCTACGACGGCTTCCTCTACTCGATCGGCTTCTTGGTGGCCTGGATCGTGGCGTTGCTGCTGGTCGCGGAGCTGATGCGGAACATCGGCAAGTTCACCATGGCGGACGTGCTGGCGTTCCGGCTCCGCGCGCGCCCGATTCGGGTGGCCGCGGCGATCACCACGCTGGCCGTGACATTCTTCTACCTGCTGGCGCAGATGGCGGGCGCGGGCGGCCTGGTTTCGCTGCTGCTGGGCATCACGGATGACGCCATGCAATCGGTGGTGATCGCGGTGGTCGGCGTCCTGATGATCGTTTATGTGCTGATCGGTGGCATGAAGGGCACAACCTGGGTGCAGATGATCAAAGCTGTTCTGTTGATCGCGGGCGCCGCGGTGACCACCGTCTGGGTTCTGGCGCTGAACGGGTTCGACCTCTCGGAGTTGCTCGGCCGGGTGGTGGAGAACACCCAGGAGCACATGGCCGGCAAGGGGCAGGCCGCCGACGCGATGATCAACCCGGGCCTGAAATACGGCGGCTCCGACTGGGCGAAGGTCGATTTCCTTTCGCTTGGGCTCGCTTTAGTCCTCGGGACCGCGGGCCTGCCCCACGTGTTGATGCGCTTTTACACGGTCCCGACCGCGAAGGAGGCGCGTAAGTCAGTCGTCTGGTCGATCTTCCTGATCGGGCTGTTCTACGTGTTCACGCTGGTGCTCGGCTACGCCGCGGCGTACATGTTCGCCCCGGAGATCTGGGAGAAGGGATCGGGTGTGCCGGGGGGCTCGAACGCGGCGGCGCCCCTCGTGGCGGCGGCGCTCGGCGGGCCGTGGATGCTCGGGATCATGGCCGCTGTCGCCTTCGCGACCATACTCGCGGTGGTCGCCGGACTCGCCATCACAGCTGCCACGTCATTCTCACACGACATCTACACAAATGTGGTCAAAAAGGGCCAGGTCAGCCCGGGCGCGGAGGTGAGGGTCGCGAAAGCGACGGTCGTCGTGATCGGTCTGATCGCCATCGTCGGGGGGATCGCGGCGAAGGACCAGAACATCGCGTTCCTGGTGTCGCTGGCATTCGCGGTCGCGGCGTCTGCGAACCTGCCGACCATCGTGTTCTCGCTCTATTGGAAGCGATTCAACACCAGAGGCGCCCTTTGGTCGATGTACGGCGGCCTGATCTCAGCGCTCGTGATAATCGTGTTCTCGCCGGTGGTGTCCGGCTCGCCGACAGCCATGCTGACGGGAGCCGACTTCGACCTGGCGCCGCTGTCCAACCCGGGAATCGTGTCGATTCCGCTCGGCTTCTTGTTGGCGATCGTCGGCGCCCTGACCTCCAAGCGCGAGGACGAGAGGGCCAAAGAGGCCGAGATGGACGTCCGCGCCCTGACGGGTGTCGGCGCGGAGAAAGCCGTCCCGCACTGACCCTGCGGGGCCGATAGGGAACTGAATAGATTTCCGCTCAGGCCAACACGTTGGCCGGCGGAATGGGCCGGCCCCGGCTGACCCAAGGGGGTGGGCGCGCAATGTGGCGGCGCGCCCAGGGTCCAGCCGGGGCCGTCGTCCGTGCCCAGATGTCCAGATCCGGGGGAGATAATGCACCGGTCTGAGGGGAGCGTCACTGGCCCGTGAGAAGGTTAATAGGTGGGATCAGGCAACAGCGGCGGGGCCGGCAACCGGCGCAAAGCCGGGCCGGCGCCACGTCCCGTGTCGCCGAGCGGATCGGTCGAGCCGCGACGCGTCTCGGCGCGGGCACGTGATGTCACGGGCACGGCGCCCGGCGGATCAGCCGATTTCCTGCCGGGCGGACAGACCAGCCCCGGGCGTCCCGGGGCGGCCGCACCTCAGTTCAAGCGGATCGTCGCCGCCGACCAAACGGCCGGCGGCGCGCGGCGCGGCAAACGCCAACCGGGAGCCCCCAAGCGCTACACGCGGCGCGGCAAACCGCGTTATGGGTTCTTCAACTATCCCCGCCGGCAATACACCGGGTTCCACCGCTGGGCGCCATCCTGGCGATTCGTCTGGTGGAGCTTCGTGGCCGGTTGCTGCTTGTTGGTCGGGGCGTTCTTGATCGCTTACGCGGTGATCGATCTGCCGCAGCCGGCGAGCTTCGCGCAGGCGCAGACCTCCACCGTCTATTACGCGGACGGGACCACGGTGATGGGGAAATTCCAGGTCCAGAACCGGCAGATCGTCAACGTCGCTGAGCTGCCGCAACACGTCCGGGATGTGGTGGTGGCCGCCGAGGACCGGACCTTCTGGGAGAACGCCGGCGTGGACCCGATGGCTCTGGGGCGCGCGTTTTACAACAACCTCAAGGGCGGAGCGCGCCAGGGTGGCTCCACAATCACTCAACAATACATTGAACGTTATTGGGTGGGTGAGACGACCACCTCGCTGAGCGGGAAATTCAGGGAGGCGATGCTCGCCCTCAAGGTGACCCGCGAAAAAGACAAGATGGACATCCTCGACGATTACATGAACACCATCTACTTCGGCCGGGGAACCTACGGGATACAGGCCGCCGCCCAGGCCTATTTCCACAAGGACGCGAAGGATCTCACCTTGTCGGAGGCCGCCATGATCGCCGGCGTGATCCCCGCCCCGACCAACTACGACCCTCAGACCAACCTGGCCGCCGCCCACAGCCGCTGGTCGTATGTGTTGGACGGGATGGAGGTGATGGGCAAGCTGAGCAAGTCGGAGCGTGCGGCCCTGGAGTTCCCCGAGGTGTACCCCTATGAGGTCCCAGAGATCTACGCGGGGCCGCAAGGCTACCTCCTGGAGATGGTTCGCCAAGAGCTGATGGCCAAGGGCGGTTTGAGCGACGCCCAGATCGGCACGGCCGGGCTGAAGATCACCACGACGATCGACAAATCAATCCAGGACCAGGCCGTGGCGCGCGCTCAGGACATGCCGGAGGACACCCCGCCGGGGCTGCATGTCGCGGTTGTCGCGCTCGACCCCGAGACGGGCGCGATCAAGATGATCTACGCCGGCGACGATTACATCGAGCGCCAACAAAACGCCGCGACCCAAGACATCGCCCAGGCTGGTTCGACGTTCAAACCGATAACGCTGGCCGCGGCCCTGGAGAAGGGGATACCGCTAGAGGAGACGTTCTCGGGGAGATCCCCGATCAAGATCGGGGATTGGACCGTCCACAACGCGGGGAACTCCCAATACGGTCAGATCACTCTGCTCAGAGCCACCCAAAGCTCGGTCAACACCGTCTTCGCGCAGCTCAACGAGGAAGTGGGTGGAACCTCCACCCGTGACGCGGCGATCGCGGCGGGTCTTCCCGTGGACACGATCGGCTTGGACACGGACTTGACCAATGTGCTCGGCACGGCGAGCGTCCATCCGATCGACTTGGCGCGGGTTTACGCCACCTTCGCGGCCCAGGGCGTCCGGCATGACACCTATATCGTCGCCTCGGCGGTCAGCCCCGACGGCAACGAGGTCTATTCGGGCCGCAACAAAGGCGTGCGGGTGTTCAGCGAAGACTCGATGGCCGAACTGACCTACGCCTTGACCAGAGTGGTCGAATACGGCACTGGCACAGCCGCACAGGCGTTGGGCCGCCCGGCCGCAGGCAAGACCGGCACATCGGAACACAACCAGTCGGCCTGGTTCTGCGGGTACACCCCGCAGCTCGCCACGGCGGTCGCGTTCTACCAAGAGGGCGAGAATGGCGAAGTGGTTCCCATCGAGCCGTTCGGCGAAGACGCTGTCATCCAGGGTGGCGGACCGCCCGCGCGCATGTGGGTCGACATCATGACGATCGGCCTCGGCGATTCCGAGGTGGTCGACTTCCCCGCGCGGCCCCAGGACCGGGCCACGCCCAGCCGACGCGCCCCCACGGCGTCCGCGACACCTGCCGCGCCGACGACAGACCCGAGCGCGTCGCCGACCCCGAGCGTCGACCCCTCCGCGGAGCCATCCGTGGAGCCGTCCGACCAGCCGTCGGACACGCCATCACCCGACCCGTCCGCTGAGCCGTCGCCCAGCGAACCGGCGCCCACCGGGTCGCCGACCACGCCGTCGACCCCGCCGCCCAGCCCCAGCCCCAGCCCCAGCGCCAGCGCCAGCGCCACGCCCGCCTCTAGGGTCAGCCCGAGCGCCGCGGCCGGACCGCGCACCGGCGCGCGGGCCGACCCTTGGCAGTCATGAGCCGATCGACGATGCCGCGTTGGCCCGCTGCGCTCACGCCCCGCGTGGTGGCGGGCCGAACGTTCGGCGCGGCGGTCAAGTTGGTCCGCGCCTCTGGCCTCCTGCCGAAGGCGATCCCGGACGGCCGCGGCGACGAGGCGGTGATCGCGAAAACTCCCATCGACGCCCAGGTTATCGTCTACTTCGCGGACACGGTGACCGGCCTTTACCAGTTGCGTCCCTGGTTCCAGCCGCTGCGGGAACTGCACCGCGTCCATCCCGTCGTGGTCCTCGGGACGGATTCTCGGGCCATCGCCGCGATCCGGCGCGAATCGGGTCTCACCGCATACACTGTCGCACATTATTCCAGCGTGGATTTGATCTTGCAGAAGGCGCCGGCCAGGCTCGCGCTTTACGTCAACCACAACGCCGCGAACTTCTCGATGCTCGCATTTCCCCAATTAGTCCACGTCTCGATCATGCACGGCGACAGCGACAAAGCGGTCTCAATTTCGGGACAAACCAAGGCATACGATTTCACGTTTGTCGCGGGCCAAGCCGCCGTCGACCGTCTGGCGGCGTTCTTGCCGTTGTACGATTCCGTCGCCCGCTGTGTCAAAATCGGCCGCCCGCAGGTCTCGGCCACAGCCGTGCGGGATCCCCGGGCTGAGACGGTGGCGGGCGGCGCGCGGCTCACCGTGTTGTACGCCCCGACCTGGGAGGGCGACACGGCGTCGTTGGGGTATTCGTCGCTGGCGGCGAGCGGCGTGACGATCACGCGGTCTGTGCTAGGCGACCAACGGTTCCGCTTGGTCTACCGGCCGCATCCCCTGACAGGGCGGCGGCTGAGCGCCTTCGCGGAGGCGGACGCGCGGGTCCGCGCACTGGTCACAGCCGCCGCCCGGGCCGAAGGAGGCGCGGGACACCGCGTCTCACTGGGCGGCCCCGCCGCCCGCGACCTGCTCGCCGCGGACCTGCTGGTGGCGGACGTCTCGTCGCTGGCGATCGATTTCTTGGCGACTGGGCGGCCCCTGACCGTGACGATCCCGCCTGACGCGGAGGCGTTGGTGGCCGCCACACCGCTGCTGGAGGTGGCGCCGCGGCTCGGTTTTGCAGAACTCGAGGACGTGGCCGGCTTCTTAGGCGAGCTGTGGGACGCCGACAGAGGAACGGAGGAACGCCTGGCGCTCGCGCGGTACTACCTGGGGGACACCACCCCGGGGGCTGCGACCAAGGCGTTCATCGACGCCTGCGGCCGGATGATCGACTTGGCGGAACGCAACTGGGCTGAGGTGCGCCGCGCGATGGCCGCCGGCGCTCCGCCGCGAACGCGGCCCGAGGGATGACCGGCCGTGAAAATCGTTGCCGTGGTCGTCGCCCACAACCGCCGGGACATGCTCGAAGGAACGCTTGACGCGCTCGCCGCGCAAGAACGCGCCCCAGACGCGGTTCTAGTGGTCGACAACGCGTCCGCAGACGGCTCAGCTGAGTTAGCGGCGAGCCACCCGGTCGTCACCGAAGTCTTGGCGTTGGCCCGGAACACAGGCGGAGCCGGCGGGTTCTGCGCGGGGACCGCGCACGCCCTGATGTCTCTCAGCGCTGGGGCCGTGTGGCTCATGGACGACGATTCCGTCCCAACCCCGCGCGCCCTCGCGGAGCTGGAACGGGCTTGGCGCGCCTATCCCGGCAAAGTCGCGGTCGCCAGCTCCCGAGTGGTCTGGACAGATGGCCGCCCACACCCGATGAACACCCAGCGGCCGCGCCTGTTCGCTTCGCGGACACGCCGGCGCCGCGCCCGCCGGGCGGGCGCCGTGCCGATCCGGACCGGATCATTCGTTTCGCTGCTGGTCGACGGTCACGAGGTGTGGCGGCATGGTCTGCCCCGCGCCGACTATTTCATTTGGAACGACGATCTAGAATATTCTGCCCGCCTGCTCCGGCACGGCGACGGCATTCTGGCGCCCGGCTCCGTCGCCGTGCACCACACTAAAGAATTCGCTGGGGCGCTGGACGCCCCTGGGGAGCGATTCTTTTATGAGGTGCGCAACAAGATCTGGACGCTTTTCAAGTCGCCCGCGTTCGGGCCGGTCGACAAAGCCGCCTACGGTTTGCACACATTCGCGACTTGGCTCCGCTTGTTGCGCCGCGGTCCGGACCGCCGTTCGCTCGCCCGCACGTTGCGCCGCGGCCTTAGGGCCGGCTTCGCGACTCGTCCACGCCCGAACGCCGACGTGCTCGCGGGCCTCGGCCCGGTCGCGATCGAGGTGGCCTCCATCGACGCGCGGGCGGCCTGGCGATGAGCGCAAACGGTTCCGCGGTGAGCGCGAGCGGCCCGGCGCCAACCGGCGGCGCGGAGCCGGGCCGGTCGGCATCGGGCACTGGGGACTTCTCGGTGCTGTTGCCGGTGTACGCGGCGGACCGGGTGGACCAGTTCGAGGCGTCCTTCGAATCTGTGACCGCGGCGCAGACCTTGGCGCCGGCGCAGGTGGTGCTGGTACGGGACGGCCCGGTCGGGGAGGCGCTCGGCCTGACTCTGGCGCGGCTGGCGCGGCGGCGGGATGTGGACCTTGTGGCGTCGCCGCGCAACCGCGGTCTGGCCGCCGCGCTCAACGCGGGGCTGGCGGCGTGCCGCCACGACGTGGTGGCCAGGCAGGACGCGGATGACCTGTCGCGTCCGGAACGGTTCGCGCTGACCGTGCCGCTGGTCGCGGACGGTGCCGCGGACTTGGTTGGCGCCGCCCTGCGTGAGTTCCGGGACAAGCCCGGTGACCTGGGAAGACGCGAGCGCGTCTACCCGACGCAAGCGGACGGGATCGTGCGCGCGGCGCGGCTGGTGAACCCCGTGGCCCACCCGACTGTCGTGTACCGGCGCGCCGCTGTGCTCGCCCAGGGCGGATATCGGCCGTTCCACCACCTGGAGGATTACGACCTGTGGGTGCGGCTGCTGCGCGCGGGCGCCCGCGTGCTCAACCTGCCGGACGTGCTGGTCGACTACCGCGTCTCGCCCGCGGCCTACCGCAGACGCGGCGGCTGGGCGACCCTCCGAGCCGAATGGGCGCTGCAGCGCGAATTCCGCCGTTCGGGCTTCACCGGACCACTGGCCCACGCCAGGAACCTGGTCTTGCGCGGCGGCTTCGAGATCGCGCCGATCAAACTGCGCCGCTGGGCGCTCGGCCGCCTGACGCGGCCATGACCCCGCCCGGGATCAGCCGGGCGCCGCTCCCAACCGGGCGGCGTGGGCGCGAAGCGCTGCAATAGGGTGGTCGGCGTGATGTGGCAGCGCGTCAAAGAGATGGCTGACCGGCGCGGCGGCGTGTATTCGATCCTGGCGCTGCGTGGTGACGCGGTGGCGGCCGAGTGGCGGCGCGGCTGCGTGAACGACTCGCTGTTCTACTGCTTCTCGGTGACGAAACCGGTCACCGCGATGGCGGTCCACCTGCTCGCGGAGCGTGGCCTGCTGCGGCTGGACGACCCGATCTGGCGGCACTGGCCCGATTACGGGCAGCTTGGCAAAGCTCCCATCACGATCCGGCAGGTGTTGACGCATCGCGCCGGGGCGCCGTTCTCGCTGGGGCACCCGGTCGCGGACATGCTCGCGGTTGGCCAGTGGGACCTGTCGGTGCGGGCCGCCGCCCGGGCGCGGCCGCGCTATCCCGCGGGCGAGGTTGTGGCCTACCACGTGGTCTCGTTCGGGTTCATCCTCGGCGAGGTGATCCGGCGTGTCTCGGGGCGGCCGGTGGCGCGGTTCGTCGCCGAGGAGATCTTCGAGCCGATCGGGATGGACGCGTCGTTGGAGCTGCCCGCGGCTGACCTGGCGCGAATCGTCCCGTTGCGGGGCAAGGGCGGGAACCTCGTGACCCCGCGGGTTGTGAACCGGCCCGCTGTGCGCCGGGCGGTCGCGCCCGCCGCGTCGATGCACACGACAGCCCAGTCGTTGGCGGCCTTCTACCGAACCTTGTTGGCTGGCGGCGTGGCCCCCTCGGGCCGGCGGGTGTTCGCCAGCGAGACCGTCGCCGCCGCGCTCGTCCCCAGCTCCGACGGCGAGATCGACCGCACCCTGCGGCAGCGGCAACGCTACAGCCACGGCTTCCAGCTGGGCGGACTGCCGGGTGTGGTGCGCGGGATCGGGACCACCTCGCCGCGCAGCGCGTTCGGGCACAACGGGTCCGGCGTGTGCGGCGTTTGGGCCGAGCCGCGCGAGGATCTAGTGTTCGTCTACCTGTCCGACACGGCGGAGCTGATCCAGCCGGGGCTGCGTTTCTCGGCCACGTTGTCAGACTTGGCGTGGCAGGCGTTCGCCGCGGATTGATCGGCCACGTCCCCCTTCCCGGCGCACGATGCCGTCCGGCCGGCCGGGTTCCGCCGCGCGGACTGGCGAGGGTAGGTTGGGCGAATGGCTAAACCGGAACTCAGCGCGCTAGCGGTGCGCCATGTCTCGTTCGAGGACCTGGGAATCTTGGAACCGTTGTTGGCCGGACGGGGCTATCAGGTGTCCTATCTGGATGCCGGGATCGACCCGGTGACAGCTGCGGTCAGCTTGGACTGCGACTTGTTGGTGGTGCTGGGCGGCCCGATCGCCGTCTACGAGAGCCGCGCCTACCCGTTCCTTGTGGACGAGCTGGACGCGATCGCGGCGCGGCTCGCGGCAGGGCGGCCCGTGTTGGGGATCTGCCTAGGAGCGCAGTTGATGGCGGCGGCGCTGGGCGCCGCGGTGGGGCCGACCGGACGTAAAGAGATCGGCTACGCCCCGCTCACGCTGACCCGCGCGGGCAGGGACTCAGTGTTGGCGCCGTTGGACGGCGTTCGGGTGCTGCATTGGCATGGGGACCAGTTCGCCATCCCCGCAGGCGCGGGTCGTCTGGCTGAGACCCCAGGCTTCCCGAATCAAGCGTTCGCGTTGGGCGAACACGCGCTGGGGCTCCAGTTCCACATCGAGACCGACCCGGGCCGGATAGAACGCTGGCTGATCGGCCACGCTTGCGAACTGGCCGCGGCCGGATTGGACCCGGGCGCGATCCGCGCGGACGCCGCCGCCTTCGGCCCAGGCCTCGCCGCGGCCGGCGCTCAAGTGCTGAACGCCTGGCTAGACGCCCTGCCCGGGGCGCGCGAACGCCAGTAGACCCCGGACACGAGCGCTAGCGCCCGCGCCCTGGTGGCTGGTGGTCCGAACGGAGGCGGGCCACCAGCCAAGCTGGCGCCTGGCGGCCGCGCTCGCGGGCTAGTCGGGGACGTGGCCGAACCGGTGTCGAGTGATGGAGACCGCCTGCTCACGGAGCACGCACAGCAGTTCCCGCCGGCCGGAACCGGTCACCGGCTGATCCAGCACCGTGACCTCCCCGAGCCGCTCCGCGGCGGCCGCCCTGAGACCAGGGGCCCGACCCACCACGCGGATCCGCCCGCTCACCAGCCCGCAGCGGACCTGGCGCGCGAACTCGGCGTGGCTCTCAGCGCCCCAACGCGACACGCGCGCCTCGACTCCGGCCAGCGCCGCGGCCGCCAGGACGCGTTGAACCTGGTGCTCCTGGGCGCCCTCGGCGACGCGCACCCAGTACGACCCGACGGGCCGATACCGGAAGATGTTCGCCTCGACATGCAGCTCGGACGGATCGTGCGACAAGCCGAACTCTGTCTCCCAAGCGGCCGCGTCAGACCGTTTGGCCGCCTCCAGCCAGGCGTCCCATTCTGCGGGGGTCGCTGGCGGCGTCGCGTCCACCCATTCACCGAACTCCGCCACATAGTTCGGGCCGCCCGCCTTGGCGCCTGGTCCGACCGCTGAACCCTTCCAGCCACCGAACGGCTGGCGCCGCACGATCGCCCCAGTGATATGCCGGTTGACATAAGCGTTGCCGACCTCGACCCGATCCAGCCAGCGGTCGATCTCCGCCGAATCCAGTGAGTGCAAGCCGCCAGTCAGCCCGAACGCCGTCGCGTTCTGCAACGTGATCGCCTGGTCCAAGTCCTTGGCCGCCATCAGCCCCAGCACGGGCCCGAAACATTCCGTCATATGGAACCAGGACCCGGGCGCGACCCCGACTTTGAGTCCCGGCGACCACAGCCGCCCGGACGCGTCGAGTTGCCGCGGTTTGACCAGCCAGCGCTCACCTGGGTCCAGAGCGGTCAGGGCGCGGCGCAACTTTTCGCCCGGTGGTTCGATCAGCGGCCCCATGGTCGCGGAGATGTCCCAGCCCCAGCCCACCGCGAGCGACCGGACGGAGTCGGCCAGCTGGCCGAGGAAGCGCCGCGACCGCCGCACCGATCCGACCAGGATCCCGAGCGACGCCGCCGAACACTTCTGGCCGGCGTGCCCGAACGCCGATTTGACTAGGTCAGCCGCCGCCAGATCGAGGTCCGCGGAGGGCGTGACCACGATCGCGTTCTTCCCGGAGGTCTCCGCCAGGAGGTTCAGCTCCGGCCGCCAGCGCGCGAACAGCGTGGCGGTCTCGATCGAGCCGGTCAGCACCACCGTCTCCACATCCGGGTGAGTGACGAGGTGTTTGCCCAGTTCAGATGTTGCGACATGGACCACTTGGAGCAGGTTCGGCGGAGCTAGCGCCGCCGCGAGCCCCTCTTGGATCGCCGCGGCCGCCACCTCGACGCAACGCCGCGTCGCCCGGGCCGGCTTGATCACCACCGCCGACCCGGCCGCCAGCGCCGCCATCACACCGCCCACCGGGATCGCCACGGGGAAGTTCCATGGCGGAATCACCGCGGTCACCCGCGACGGCCGTGGCACGATCCCGTCCGCCCGCGCCCGCTCAGCGGTCTCGACCGCGCTGGTCGCGTAGTAACGCGCGAAATCGATCGCCTCGCTGATCTCAGGGTCCGCCTCGGCGACGGTCTTGCCGCCCTCGTGGGCCATGATGTTGAGCAGTTCGCCGCGCTTGGCGGCGAGGGCGTCCGCGGCGCGGCGCAAGGCCTGGGCTCGCTCCGGCGCGGACCGGGCCGACCAGTCGGCGGAGGCTTTGAGCGCTTGGGCGACGACGGCATCGAGCGCTGGGGCGTCCTGCAACTCGGGGAGCGCCAAAGCGGGCGGCTTCGCGGCCAACGCGGCCAACGCCCAGTCACGCTGGGACTGGACGGCGCCGTCCGAATCTGGTTCGTTGTGGAACGCCTGATCGGAAGGCTGCGGCGAGGGCCCGCGGCGGGAAGCGAGCGAGTGGCTCGCGCGGTCCGCGACTGAGCGGCGGAACGCGATCTCGGCGGACGCCAGCGGATCGGGGAGAGGGGCGAAGGACTGGTGCAGGAAGTTCTGGGGCGCGGCGTTCTCCTCTAGGCGGCGGACCAGGTAGGCGATGGCGACGTCGAAGTCCTTCGCCTCCACCACGGGCGTGTAGAACAGGACCGAGCCTGTGGTCGCTTTGACGGCGTCGGCCTGGGCTGGGGCCATGCCTTGGAGCATCTCGAAGTCGACGGCCTCGGTCACTGAGCGGCGTTCGGCCAGAAGGTGCGCCAGGGCGAGGTGGAACAGGTTGTGCCCGGCGACTCCGACCTTGAGGTTGACCAAATGCTCGGGGCGCAACACCCAGTCGATGACGCGGACGTAGTTCGCGTCGACCGCCTCTTTGCTGGGGTAGATCGCCTGTTCCCAGCCGTGGAGCTGGCATTCGACGCGTTCCATGGACAGGTTCGCGCCCTTGACCAGCCTGACTTTGATCGGCGCTCCGCCCCGGGCGGCGCGGCGCTTGGCGAAGCTGGACAGCTCTTGCATCGCGCCCAGGGCTTCGGGCAGGTAGCACTGGATGACGATGCCGGCTTCGAGGCTGAGGAACTCCGGCTCCAACAGGACCTGTTCGAATGCGTCGACGGTGAGGTCGAGGTCGCGGTATTCCTCCATGTCGAGGTTGACGAAGGTGCCTGACTCCTGGGCCGCGGCGAGGAGCGGGCGGAGATGTTCGAGGACGCGGGCGACGGATCCGGCGCGGTCCCAGGTGACCAGTTGGCTCGCCAGTGAGGAGATCTTGATCGAGATGTAGTCCACGTCTGGTCGTTTGACCAGGCCGATGGTGCGGGTGAGACGTTGGGCGGCCTCTTTTTCGCCGAGCACGGCTTCGCCGAGGAGGTTCAGGTTGAGGCGGTATCCGTTCGCCTTGGCTTTGGCGATGTGCCGCGAGAGCGGTCCGTCGGCGGCGTCCACCACTAGGTGGCCGACCATTTGGCGCAGCCGGGCGCGGGCTAACGGCATAGCGACGCCGGGCAGCAGCGGCGCGGCGCGGCCGCCCACCGCGGTGAGCACCTTGTCCGGCAAGGTGATGAAGCTGGGGACGTTCCCTGAGGTGGCGAGCTTGCGCAGCTCGTGGGCGGCGACCTGGTTGTCTTCGGGTCGGGCCACTCGGTCGACGAACGCCATTGTGAACTCGAGACCCGACCTGTCCTGGAGCAGCGCCGCCAACATCTTGTTGGATGCGACCTCCTTGGGCGAGGCGTGGCTGTCGGTGGCGGCGAACCAACGCCGGGCGAGGGCCACCGCCTCTTCGACCAGCGCGTCTGCCGTGGCGGTCGCGTCTATCGCCGCGGCGGTCGCGTCCGCGGGGCTGGCCGCGCGGGGGGTTGGGTTGTCATCTGTCTGGTCGGGCACCATGGTCGCCTCCGAATCCCAAAGGGGGTTTTGCAATCTAATTAGGATGCCTTAGCAATGTCCTGGGAGTCTTGTATCATCCAGACCAAGATGACGCGCGATGCGGCCAACCCGTTGTTGGGTGGCCTTGACCTGACCCAGGAACTGGTCGCGCTTTGGGCCGACCTCCCTGGTGCGATGTTCGCTGTCAAAGACGCGGCGGGACGCTATGTGGAGGTCAACGAGGCGTTTGTGCGGCGCAGCTCGGCCCGTTCCAGAACTCAGGCGCTGGGCCGGACCGCGCGCGAACTGTTCCTACCCGACCTCGCCGAACGTTACGAGGCGCAAGACGCCGAGGTCATGGCCAGCGGCCGGCCTTTGCGGGGCGAACTCGAGGCGATCCGTGCCCAAGGCGGCGAGCCCGCCTGGTGTTTGACAACGAAACTGCCGGTGTTCCGGGAAGAGTCCGGCGGCCGCCGCGCGGTCGGAGTGGTCACCGTCTCGACCCCGCTGGCCGCGCTCGGCTCCTCCGACCAGATCGGGGAATCGCTCACCCGAGTGATCTCACTGGTCAGGGCGTCACTTGCGGCCGATCCGCCGCGGGTTCCGAGCGTCGCGGAGATGGCCCGCGCCGGGGGGACGTCGGCGTCCACACTGAAACGGAACATGCGCAAGGTGTTCGGCCTGGCCCCGCGGGCTTATGTCCTCCTCCAGCGGATAGACCGGGCGATGTCGTTGCTCGCCGACACCGATCTGCCGATCTCCAAGATCGCGACCTATGCCGGCTTTTACGACCAGCCGTCTTTGACTCGCCAGTTTGTGCGCCTGACCGGCGAGACACCGGCCGTCTTCCGCCGTGGGGCCCGCGCTTAGCGCGCCGCCCCGGGCGATATAGCGGCGCGCCGGCCGGCCCTGAGCGGGGCCACGGGATGGTGTTTGCGCTGCTGGTAAGGTTGGGGAGTTCCCCCCAGTCGACCGATTCGGGCGACCCGCGGCGGGGGCGTCCAACGAAATGGCCTGGGGAGGAGACGGCGTGATTCAAGTTGACGGGTTGGTCAAACGGTTCGGTAAGAAGGTGGCCGTGGACCATTTGACCTTCAATGTCGGGCCAGGGCGCGTCACTGGGTTCTTGGGGCCCAACGGCTCTGGGAAGTCGACCACCATGCGGCTGATCATGGGTCTGGATCGGCCGACCGCCGGCCGGGCGCTCGTGGGCGGGCGTCCGTTCGCGGCGTCGAAAACGCCGATGCGGGACGTGGGCGCGCTGCTGGACGCCAAGGCTGCCCATCCCGGCCGTTCCGGGAGGCAACACCTGTTGCAGCTGGCGGCGACGAACGGCATCGGGCGGCGGCGTGTCGACGAGGTGATCGGCCTGACGGGCCTTGAAAGCGTGGGGTCCAAGCGTGTCAAAACGTATTCGCTGGGCATGAGCCAACGGCTGGGGGTGGCCGCGGCGCTGCTCGGCGACCCGGCTGCGCTGATCCTCGACGAGCCGGTCAACGGCCTGGACCCGGAAGGTGTCGCGTGGGTGCGTGGTCTGATGAAGCGGCTGGCGGCGGAGGGGCGGGCGGTGTTCGTCTCGTCGCACCTGATGAGCGAGATGGCGTTGACGGCCGACTGGCTGGTGATCATTGGGCGGGGGCGGATGATCGCGAACGCGAGCGTCGCCGAGATCGTCCGCGCGACCAGCGCTGAGGCGACACGGGTGCGTTCGCGCGACGCCGCCCAGATCGCCGCGGCACTCGCTGGTCCGGGCGTCGAGACGATCTTCGAGGGGCCCGACACGGTGTTGGTCAGGGGACTCGCGGCATCAGCGGTGGGGGAGGCGGCCGCGCGGAACGGCTGGGTGGTGACCGAGTTGACGCCGGTCACCGCGTCGCTCGAAGAGGCGTTCATCAAGTTGACCGACAGCGCGGTCGAATTCCGGTCCGCGCCCTTGAATGGCGAGGGAGGCACGCGGTGATGGTCGCCGCGACGATGCCGACCGGTCCGGTCGCGCCCGAGCGTCCCGCGGCGGGGGTGTCCTTCCCGCGCCTCCTCAAAGCCGAGTGGATCAAGCTTCGCTCACTGCGTTCCACCTGGTGGGTGGTCTTGCTGTGCGTGTTCCTCGGGGTCGGGTTCACGATGCTGACGAGGCCCGTCGCGGCGTTCGACCCGGACGTCTTGGAGTTCCCCGACGGGGAGATCGTCGACGTGTGGCCGGATTGGGCCGCGCGGATCGCGGTGCCGGGCGTCGTGTTGATCGGGTTGCTGTTGATGGTGGTGCTTGGGGCGCGGTCTGTGACCGGGGAGTATTCGTCGGGTTCGATTCGGTCCACCCTTGCCGCCGCGCCCCGGCGCGGCGCGGTGGTCGCCGCCAAGACGGTTGTGGTCGGGGCGTTCGCGACCGTGGCTTCTAGCGTCACGGTGGCCGGGACCCTGTTGGTGGCGCACGCCATGCTGCGGTCGGCTGGATACACGGGCGGGTTCGGCGGCGAGAGCTTCCGGATGGTGGCTGGCTTGGTGATCTTCGTGGTCACGGCCGCGCTCATGGCTTTAGGCCTGGGGTTCGCGCTGCGCTCCACCGCGGCGGCGGTCTCCGCGAGCCTTGGGATCTATTTGGTGCTGCCTGTGCTCCTGAGCATCCCGGGGGACAACCATCTCATGCTCCATCTGCAAGAGTTGTCGCCCGGCGGCGGGGGCGTGCTACTTTACACACCGACCGACGAGGCGGTTTTCTGGCCCGGATTCGACCCCTACATCACCGGTTTTTGGGGCGCCTTCGCTGTGGTGGCGGGTTGGGCGGCGGTTTTGATCGGCGTGGGCTTGTTCGTGTTCAAACGGCGCGACGCTTAGGGCCGGCGACATGCTGACTTTGCCGCATCTCATCCGCTCCGAGTGGATCAAACTACGGACGCTGCGGGCGACCTGGGTGAACGTGGCGTTGTTCGGTCTCGGCGATCTCGGGTTGACGGCGATGACCGCGCAGCTCGAAGCCGCGAACGTGAATATCGAACCGGATCTAAACGGCTCGATCGTGCACTGGACGACGGATTGGTCGGTGCGGCTCGCCATCCCCGGCGTGGTGGCGTTGGGGATGATCTTCATGGTGGTTCTGGGCGCGTCGGTCGTGACGTCGGAGTATTCGTCGGGATCGATTCGCTCGACGCTGTCGGCTGCGCCCCGCCGCGGGTTGGTCGTCGTCGCGAAAGCGATCGTGGTGGCCGCGTTTTGTTTCGTTGTCACCGTGGCTGTTGAAGTCGCGGCTGTCGGCGTGGCGCAAACCTGTGTCGTGGCCCAAGGTTTCACGGCGCCGATCAGCGTCAACGGGGTCAAATCGGCTGCCGGCGCCACGCTTTTCGTGGTGGTGGCGGCGCTGGTCGGGATGGGTCTCGGTCTGCTGTTGCGTTCCAACGCTGCGGCGGTCGCGGTGGGACTGGGGCTTTATCTTGTGTTGCCCGGATTGGCGAGCGTCAGCCAGGAGCCTTTGGCGCTCCATCTGATGGAATTGCTGCCCACGTCGGCTGGGAACATAGTCTCCGAAGAAGGGTTCGTGGTTTGGCTCGGGGAGGGGATCACGCCCTGGGTCACGACCTATGGGGCCGCCGCCGCGGTGCTGGTCGCATGGGGGGTCGTGCTGCCGGCCGCGGGCTGGGGGGTCTTCCGCCGCCGCGACGGGTGACGGCGGGTCCGACGTGCGTGAACCCGTGGCGCCGCGCGGCGCAGCCGTGGGGGCCGGCGACTTGCCGACGCGGGCCTGACGGTCCCGGCGGGCGAAGAATGTGTTTCAGGCGCCCCTGAAGCGGACGAGCACGTCGGCGATTTGATTGTCTTTGGGGAATCGTTTGGCGATGGCCGCGATTTCGCGGACCGTGTTTGACCGCCTGGCGCTGGTCTCGTCAAGGGCGCGGATGTATAGGCCGTTCGCGAGTTCCAGAGCGATTCCGGGGTGGGCGGGGAATTGGTTCGCCAAGCCTAGGATCTCGCGCAGGGTGGCGGCCCGCTCGGGGTCCGCCTCGTCGATCAAGCGGTTGACGAGACCCGTCGCGAATTGGTGTGCGATGTCCGGATCGCCGGGGAACCGTTTGGCGATGGCGGCGATTTCGTGGAGCGTGGCGGCGCGTGGCGCGCCGGATTCGGTCACCGACCGGTTGACTAGGCCCTTCGCGAGCTCAAGTGCGATTCCCGGGTCGCCGGGGAATCGCTTGGCGATGGCGGCGATCTGGCGCACGGTGGCGGCGCGGGGCGCGTCCGCCTCTGCCGCCGACCGGTTGACTAGGCCCTTTGCGAGGTGGAGCGTGATGTCCGGATCATCGGGGAACCGTTGGGCGATCCCTTCGATCTCACGCACGGTCGCGGCCCGCGCCGGACCCTTCTCAGTGGCAGACCGCGCCGCGAGCTCTTGTGCGCGCCGCTGGGCCGCCCCCAGCTCTGATGGTTCGCGGCGGCGCGGATCGGTGGTTCCATTCGCTGGCATCGGATTGTCCTCAATAGTTCACTGGCGGGGTGGCGATCACCAGCCTACCGGCGTGCCGGGGCCGGCAGCGGACTAGCCAGGTTGTCGGGGCGGGAGCCCCGCTCCTCTCTCCTGCCACTTGCCTAGCACCGGTTTACGGCAATGGCGTCGAGCATCTCCCACGCCCCGCGCGCCGCCAACCGCCGACAACAGCCGTCCCCGCGCCGCCCGGGCCTCGAACAACACCCCACCAACCCGGCCCGCCCAGTCCGCCACGTCCCCCGCCAACGCCCCCGCACACGGCAACGGCCCCAGACCCAACACGCCCCGGCCAAGGCATCAGCCGCTCGCCCGCGGCCTCGACCAGCAACGCCAGCTGGGCGTCGCCGTGCGCACAGCCCACACGCTCAGACCTCGACGACCACGCCACCGGACTCGCGGACCAGCCACACATCCACCACGCCACCGGACTCGCCGACCAGCCACACAACGACCACGCCACCCGACTCGCGGACCAGCCACACAGCGACCACGCCGCCGGGCTCGCGGACCAGCCACACAGCGACCACGCCACCGGGCTCGTGGACCAGCCACACAGCGACCACGCCACCGGACTCGTGGACCAGCCACACAGCGACCACACCGCCGGGCTCGCAGACCAGCCACACAGCCACCGCGCCACCGG
>JAITLE010000067.1 GCA_031278075.1 Bifidobacteriaceae bacterium
CCCTATCTGTCAAGCTGTTGTGAGACGGGGTTGGGTCGGCGAGTTTTGTTCCGGCCCTTGATCGGATAGGAGCGATTATGAGACAGACGAGTGGCGTGGCCTCCCCAGAGCGCGGGACGCGGGCGGTGTCGGCCAGGGCCAAGCGGGCGTTGTCGGCGCAATATCGGGCGAGGATCGTGGCGGAGCACGACTCGTTGGGTTCGTCGGGGCGGGGCGCTTTGCTTCGCCGGGAGGGCTTGTACAGCGCGGACGTGGACGCGTGGCGGGGCGGTCCCGAGCCGCCGCCCGCGGACGCGCCCGCGCCGCCGCCCGCGCCGCCGCCCGGGCCGCCTCCGGCCCGCAAGACGCGCCGCCGCTCGCCGGAGCAGAAGCTGAGCATACTCAAACAGTGGGAGGCCGCCGACGCGTCGGGGCGCGCCGCGTTGAAGCTGCGCGAAAAAGTCGGCGTGTCGCACATCACCGCGTGGCGTCGGGCGCGGGACGCCGCCGCCCTGGAAGCGCTCGCCGACCGCCGCCTAGGCCCCAGACGCGCCGACGCCGACAAGCTCCGCATAGCCGAGCTCGAGTCCGCGAACCGGCGGCTCGCCGACGAGCTCGACACAGCCCGGCAGGTCGTCAAAACACAGGGAAAACTTGTCGCGCTCTTGGAGCAGCTGCCGCCCAACTGCGCGACCCCGCCGACCGGCAGCGGGCCCGTGAGGCGATAGCCGACGCCACCGACGAGATCGCCGCCCTGGCCGGGGTCGCCGCCGCCTGCCAGGCCACCGGGATGGCCCGCGCCACCTACTACCGGCTCCGCCGTCCCCCAACCGACCCGAAACCGCCCCGCGAAGCGCTCCGCCCGCCCAGGCCCCGCTCCGGGCCCGCCAGCCAGCCCCGCGCCCTGGCGGCCGCCGAGCGTTTGGCCGTCCTCGACGCCCTGCACAGCCAGCGGTTCCGCGACCAATCAGTCGAAGAGGTCTACCACACGCTCCTCGACGAGGGCCTCTACCTGTGCTCGGTCGCCACCATGCGTCGGCTGCTGCGCGCCGCCGGGGAGTCCTGCGACCGGCGCCGACAGTCGACCCACCCGCCGAAGACCAGGCCCGAACTGATGGCCGACGCCCCCAACCAGGTCTGGTCGTGGGACATCACCGCGCTCAAAGGCCCCGCCAAACACGAAAGCTACCGCCTGTACTGCGCGATCGACGTGTTCTCCCGCAAGGCCGTCGCCTGGCAGGTCCACGCCCGCGAGTCCGACCAGCTCGCCAGAGCCATGTTCGACCAAGCCTTCCAAACCGAGGGGATCCCCGAAGGCCAACTGACCGTCCACGCCGACCGCGGCAGCTCGATGACCTCGAAAACCGTCGCGCAGCTGATGGACGACCTCGGCGTCGCCCGCTCCCACTCCCGCCCCCGCGTCAGCAACGACAACCCATACTCCGAATCCCAGTTCAAAACACTCAAATACCGGCCCGACTTCCCCAACAGATTCGACTCCCTCGCCCACGCCCGCCAGTTCTGCGCCGTCTTCTTCGACTGGTACAACAACCACCACCACCACTCCGGCATCGGCTACCACACCCCCGCCCAAGTCCACCACCACACAGCCGCCGCCGTCCGCGCCGCCCGCGCCGACACCCTGCGAGCCGCCCACCAAGCCCACCCCGAAAGATTCCCCAAAGGACCACCCACCCCACCCGAACTACCCACCCAATCCTGGATCAACCGGCCCCAAACCACACCCACCCACACGACACAACCCCCAACCAAAAACCAACCCAAGAAAACGTCTCAACCAGCTTGACAGGTACCGATTCCGCTTCGGGGGCACAAAAGTCGCCAATCTTCGGTCTTCACGGCGTGAGACCTGTCGGCTCGGCCACCAGTCAGGCCACCGACCATGCCACCAGCTCGACCACCGACCAGGCGACCGCCCTGACCCCGACACTTCCCCCAGTCCGGCCCGGCTCCTCCCACTGATGTCGCGGGACGACGACTGACGCTCTCCCGCGGGGCGGGGAGTTGCCGGGCCGGGGACAGGCGGGCGGGGAGTTGCTGGGTCGGGGACAGGCGGGCGGGGAGTTGCCGGGTCGGGGACAGGCGGGCGGGGAGTTGCTGGGTCGGGGACAGGCGGAGAGTGGAGTGGCCAAGCCGGGTGGGGGCAGGCTGGGCGGGGAGTCGCCGGGCCGGGGCAGGCTGGGCGGGGAGTCGCCGGGGCGGGCGCGCGGGCGCCAACCCCTCGATCGCCGGGTAGGATAGCCGGGTTGCCTTGGCGAGGGGGACTGAGGCTCCGAGCCGGAAGGCGGCGCCTCGGGCGCCGCGCGAAGCGAGACGCCAACTGGTCGGAGCCGAAGAAGCCGTGATCGACATGAGCGCGGCACCGCGTGGCGGTGCGCTCGGCCCGGGCGGAGAACCAAACCAAGCCCTGGGGCGGCCCAGGGCGTCAATCAAGACCCGAAGGAGCCCACCAAGATGGCCGAATCGATACTGAACGCGCAACTCAGAACGGAATTTGGGAAGGGCGCGGCGCGGCGCACCCGCCGCGCCGGGTTGGTCCCCGCTGTGATGCACTCCCACAGGGCCACGCCGATCCACATCTCGCTGCCTGGCCATGACGCGTACCTGGCGCTACGCCACTCGAACGCGGTCTTGACGATCGACATCGACGGCGAGCAAACCATGACAGTGGCCCGCGAGGTGCAACGCAACGCGCTGACCGACGCGTTGGAGCACGTCGATCTGCTGATCGTCAAACGTGGTGAGAAGATCGAGGCCACGGTCCCGCTGCACATCTCCGGGGAGCCGAACACCGGCGTGGCGATCCTCGACATCCAAGAACTCGCGGTCCGCGCGGAGGCGACCAATGTGCCCGAGGTCATCGCGATCTCCGTCGACGGCCTCGACGAGGGCGACACGATCCGCGTGGGCGATCTCGATCTGCCCTCGGGCGTCGAGGCCCTGGAGGACTCGGAGACCGCGCTGGTCACGGTCACCGCGCCCAGGTCAGACGAACCCGCAGAGACAGACGGCGAGCAGGCGCCCGGCGCGGCCTGATTCGGCGTACCGTGGCAGATCGTGAACGATGTCTGGCTGGTGGTAGGGCTCGGCAACCCCGGGTCTGACTACGCCCGCAACCGCCACAACCTGGGCTTCATGGTGGCGGACGTGCTCGCCGGCCGTTATGACGCGAGCTTCGCCATCCGCGCGCACGGGCGCGCCTTGGCGGCGGCGGCGCGGATCGGCTGGGCGCCGGGCGGCGCGCCGGGTCCGCGCGCGGTGCTGGCCAAGCCGCAGACGTTCATGAATCTGTCCGGTGGGCCCGTGGCTGAGCTGGTGGCCTATTTCGGCGTCGACCTGGAGCGCGTGATCGTGATCCACGACGACATCGATCTTCCCGCCTGGCAGGTCCGGCTCAAGCACGGCGGCGGCGAGGGCGGCCACAACGGTCTGCGGGACATCTCGAAGGCGCTCGGCACAAGGGATTTCATCCGTGTGCGGTGCGGCGTCAGCCGACCGCCGCGGGGTGGGGACGCGGCGGCGTACGTGTTGCAAAACTTCCCGGTTTCGCAGCGCGCCGACGTGGAGTTGTTGGTTGACAAGGCCGCCGATGCCGTCGAGCGCGTCATCCTCCACGGCCTCGCCGCCGCGCAGCTCACCTTCCACACGGCGCCGACCGCCGGCGAGGAGGAATCCCCGCGCGGTGATGGGCGGCTTCAGCGTGGCGCGGAGGAATCTCCGCGCGGTGATGGGCGGCCGACAGCGTGAGTTTGACCCACCTGCCGGAGCTGCTGGCAGAGGATCCCGGCTTCGCCGCGGTCCTCGATCGCGTCCGCGAAAGAGCTGAGCTGGGCGCTGACCAGACCGACCACGTCGACATCACCGCCATTGACGGAGTGCGGCCCGCGTTGATCGCGGCGATCTCCCGCGGACTCGCTGAGGCCCGACGCGCTCAAGGCGAAGACCCAGGGCCGCATCCGCCGCTGGTGGTGGTCACCGCGTCGACCAGCGCCGCCGAGGATCTGGCCGCGGCCACGCGGGCGTTCGGCCCACCCGAACTGATCGCGGTCCTGCCCGCCTGGGAGACCCTGCCCCACGAACGGCTCTCGCCTAGGGCGGACACTCTGGGCCGCCGCGCCGCCGTGTTCCGCCGTCTCGCGCACCCCGAGCCATCCGGCCCCCGCGGACCAATCGAGGTGCTGTTCACCCCGCTGCGTTCGGCGCTGCAACCGGTGGTGGACGGGATCGGGCAGATCGAACCCGTGGTGCTCAAAGCGGGCCGTCAAGCGGACCTGCCGCGGGCGGTGGATCGGCTCGTCGAGATCGCTTACACGCGTGTCGACATGGTGACCCGCCGTGGTGAATTCGCGGTCCGCGGCGGCATCTTGGATGTGTTCCCGCCCACCGAGGATCATCCCGTCCGCGTCGACTTCTGGGGCGACGAGGTTGACGAATGCCGCTATTTCCACGTCTCGGATCAGCGCTCCGGTGAGATAGCCGCGGGCGGCCTGTGGGCGCCCCCCTGCCGGGAGCTGCTCATCACCGCATCGGTCAAAGCCCGCGCGAAGTCCCTGGCGGGACGCTTGCCCGGGGTGCGTGACCTGTTGGACAAGGTGGCTGCCGGGATCTACGCGGACGGCATGGAGGCGCTCACGCCGGCGCTCGCGGACGCGTTGACACCGGTGTTCAAGTTGATGCCGCGTGGCGCGTTGGCCCTGTTCTTGGACCCGGAGCGCCTGCGCCGCCGCGCGCAGGATCTGCTCGCCACCGCGGGCGAGTTCCTCGGCGCCGCGTGGGAGGCGGCGGCAGCGGGTGGCGCCGCGCCCGTCGATCTGGCCGCGGGCTCGTTCTTGACGCTCGCCGAGTTACACGAACAGGCCGTCGACGTCGGTTGCGGCTGGTGGAACGCCACCGCGTTCGCTCTGCCGGATCCAGCGCCCGACGCCGACCGCGCCCCCACCGCTCCCGCCTCGCCTCCCAGCGCGGGCGGCGGGGCGGAGGCTGGGCTGGGCCGGGGACGGACGGCATCGGGCGGCTGGCTGGGTGACCACGCGACGGCGGGCGAGGTGGCGCGGATCGTGCTCGGCGCGCGGGAGCTGGACACCTATCACGGGAGGATCGACCGGGCGGTCAAACAACTGAAGGCGTGGACTCGCGACGGCTGGCGGGTGGTGCTGACGACGGAAGGCGCCGGGCCGGCGAAACGACTGGCGGAAAGACTCGGCGGGGAAGGCGTCCCGGCGCGAGTCGTGCCGGACTTGGGCGAAACCCCGCCGGCGGGGCTGGTGCTGGTGACGACGGCGTCGGGACGGGGCTTCCAGGCGCCGACGCTGCGGTTGGCGGTGGTCAGCGAGCGGGATCTGACGGGCCGCGGCGGAGCGACCACGCGGGACATGCGGCGCATGCCGTCGCGGCGGAAAGCGGGGGTGGACCCGCTGCAACTGCGCGCGGGCGACCTGGTGGTCCACGAGCAGCACGGCGTGGGCCGGTTCGTGGAGCTGGTCAGCCGGACGGTTGGGACGGGCGAGGCCGCCGCGACCCGGGAATACCTGGTGATCGAATACGCGCCGTCGAAGCGTGGCCAACCGGGGGATCGGCTGTATGTGCCGACGGACTCGTTGGACCAGATCACGCGGTATGTCGGTGGCGAGAACCCGGCCCTGTCCCGGCTAGGCGGCGGCGACTGGGCCAAGACCAAGGCGCGGGCGCGGCGGGCGGTGAGCGAACTCGCGCAGGAGCTGGTGCGGCTGTACGCGGCGCGGATGGCGACGAAGGGGTTCGCGTTCGGGCCGGACACCCCGTGGCAGCGGGAGCTGGAGGACGCGTTCGCTTATGTCGAGACGCCGGACCAGCTCACCACGATCGACGAGGTCAAGGCGGATATGCGGGCCGCTGCGCCGATGGACCGGCTGATCTGCGGCGATGTGGGCTACGGCAAGACAGAGGTGGCGGTCAGGGCAGCGTTCAAAGCGGTCCAGGACGGCAAGCAGGTGGCGGTCTTGGCGCCGACGACTCTGCTGGTCAGACAGCATTTCGACACGTTCTCGGACAGGTATGCGCCGTTCGGGGTCGAGGTGCGGGCGCTGTCGCGTTTCCAGCGGCCGAAGGAGGTCCGCCAAACCAAAGAGGACCTGGCGGCGGGCAAGGTCGACGTGGTGATCGGGACGCACTCGCTGCTGACCGGCGACGTGCGGTTCAAGGATTTGGGTCTGGTGGTGGTGGACGAGGAGCAGCGTTTCGGCGTGGAACACAAGGAGACGCTGAAGGCGCAGCGGCCGGAAGTGGACGTGTTGTCGATGTCGGCGACCCCGATCCCGCGGACGCTGGAGATGGCGGTCAGCGGCATCCGCGAGATGTCCACCTTGACCACTCCGCCGGAGGAACGCCATCCGGTCCTAACTTATGTGGGCGGTTCCACGCCCGGTCTGGTGGCCGCCGCGATTCGGCGTGAGCTGCTGCGTGAGGGCCAGGTCTTCTATGTGCACAATCGTGTCCAGACCATTGGGCGGCGGGCTGCCGCTTTGGGCCTTCTGGTCCCTGAGGCGAGGATCGCCGTGGCGCACGGGAAAATGAACGAGCGTCAATTAGAGCAGGTGATGATCGATTTCTGGGAAAAGGCGTACGATGTCCTGGTCTGCACCACGATCATTGAGACCGGGCTGGACATCGCTAATGCGAACACTTTGATTGTCGACGACGCGGACAATTTTGGGCTGGCGCAGTTGCATCAGCTCCGCGGGAGGGTGGGGCGGGCGAAGGAGCGCGCCTACGCGTATTTCTTGTTCCCGCCCGGCCGGACGCTGACCGAGACGGCGCACGACCGCCTCTCCACTATCGCCGCGCAATCCGAGCTGGGCGCCGGGATGCGGGTGGCTCTCAAGGACCTGGAGATCCGCGGGGCCGGGAACCTGCTGGGCGGAGAACAATCCGGGCACATCGCAGGGGTCGGGTTCGACCTGTACCTCAGGATGATCGGGGACGCGGTGGCCAAGGCGAAGGGCGCGAAGACCGAGGCCCCCGCGGAGGTGCAGCTAGAACTGCCGGTCAACGCCCACATCCCGGAGAGCTACGTGGACTCGGACAGGCTGCGTCTCGAGGCGTACACGAAGCTCGCGGCCGCCGCGTCCGAGGCGGATCTAGCGGCCGTGGCCGACGAGTTGACCGACCGCTACGGTCCGGTCCCTGAAGAGGTGGCGGCCCTCCTTGAGGTGGCGCGCCTCAGGATCGAGGCCCGCGGGCTGGGTTTGACGCAGATCACCGCCCAAGGGCGCCACATCCGATTGGCCCCGTTGGAGGTCGGCGAGTGGCGTCAGCTCTGGCTGAACCAGCAGGTCAAGGGCGCGATCATCAAGCCCGCCACCCGGACCGTGCTGCTGCCGATCCCACACGGCCAACGCCTCGGCGAGGCGGCCATGACGGGTGTCGACCTGGTCGACTGGCTGCGCGGCATCGTCGCCGAGCTCGCCTCCCACTCCGCGACCGCGGCCACACCTTGACCCGTGCGGGGGATGTGGCGCTGAGCGGATGGACGCCGATCCGGTCGGGCGTGACGATTCCTCCACTTCTCCCGCCAAAGACGAGAACTGTGGAGCGCCGCGGGCCGGGCAACCGCGCCGACACGGACAAGCCATGACGACGCGGCCAGGGTTGCCGCGTAAGATATGTCCGGAGTGTTCGGGCCGCAAGCGCCCCGCTGGGCTGCCGCCAACCGGCGGTGGCCGCCCGCGAGCGCGTGACCGGCTCGGGCGCGTCGCGCGGCCCGGCCCGCGCGGGCGCCGCGCTCCGCGCCTTCGGGAAGTGTGCAATGCAATCCCGCGCCCATTTGGTTCGTCGGCCCAACCGCCGCAGGGGCCGCCGCGGCGCGAACGAGGAAGGAGCCGCGATGGCCCTCAAAGATGCGACTGGCCGTTTGGCGGCCGCGCTGGCGGCCGCCGCGTTGGCGACGGCCGCGCTGGCGGGCTGCGACGCGCAACCCGGTGTGGCCGCCACAGTCGGCGATTACGTGGTCACAGAACGCGAGCTGAGCAGCGTCGCCATGGATGTCGACGCGGTGCTGGAAGCGAGCGGGAACACCACGGGCACAGACGCGCAGTATCTCGCGTCGCTCATCAACTGGCTCCAGCTAAGGGCCCTCGCGGTGGAGTCCGGCGACCCAGCGCTCATCGCGGTGCTAGAGCCGCCAACAATCGAGGACTACTTGGAGATCGTCCACAGCGGCGGCTTCGACGACGCGGTGGCCGCAGCCCTTGAGATCCTAGAACCGGGTGAGACCGCCCGCTGGCTGCTGCTCCCACCGGACAGCACCGCCATCAATGAAGCGATTTACGCCGCCCTCGAAAGTGGCGCGCTCACCGAAGAACAACTGGAGACCTTCAACCCTGAGGTCGTGGTCAACCCGCGTTACGGCGAAATGACCGACGCGGGGCTCACCCCGATCACGCCGGCCTGGGCGGTCGCGGTCGAGCCGGCTTCGATCCTGGCCGCCGCCCAACCAGCCGCCCAACCAGCCGTTCAGGGGGACGCTGGCTAGTGAGCGATCCGCAGGGCCCGCCCCCCCCCACCCCGCCCGCCCCCGCCCCACCCCCACCCCACCCCCCGG
>JAITLE010000096.1 GCA_031278075.1 Bifidobacteriaceae bacterium
GTCGGCGAAGAGCCCAGTGTAAACCGCATCCGGTGCGCGCTCCAGTGGGGTCGGCCCGCGTCCGCACCGTGGCGGCTCCGGGCCCGGCCGCCCGTGGGCGGCGGTCCGGGTCCGTCCTGGGCTTGCCCGGGCCCGGCAGCCCAGGCGCCCAGACGCCCAGGCACCCCGGCGCCCAAGCGGCCAGGCCCCCAAGCGCCCCGGCACCCAGGCGCCCCGGCCACCAAGCGCCCAGGCCCCCAAGCGCCCAAGCGCCCAAGCGCCCAGGCCCCCAGGCGTCCCGGCGGCAACCTGCGAGCCCGGCGCGACGTGCACGGCATCGGGCGATGTTTTGACCGCCGGCGCGGTCGGGAGCTACCCTAAAGCGTCCCGTGTGCGGAACGTCGCACGCTGGCGCGCGCCGTGAGCCGCAGCGACGGCGCGCGCAGGACAAGCAACCTTTCGACTAGTAAGGCCAAAGAACTGTGCGCACGTACACCCCGAAACCCGGTGAGATAGATCGGACCTGGTATGTGATCGACGCCGCCGACGTGGTGCTCGGCCGGCTGGCCAGCCAGGTCGCCCGCTTGTTGCGCGGCAAGCACAAGGCGGTGTTCGCGCCTCACGCCGACACCGGCGACTTCGTGATCGTGGTGAACGCCGCCAAGGTCGCGTTGACGGGCGCGAAGCTGAAGCAGAAGATGGCCTACCGGCATTCGGGTTACCCAGGCGGGCTCAAGGCGGTCCCGTACTCGGAGTTGATGGCGCAGCGCCCGGAGCGGGTTGTGCGCAAAGCGGTGCGTGGGATGCTCCCGAAGAACCGGTTGGCGCGCCAGCAGCTCGGGAAACTGAAGGTCTACGCCGGCCCGACTCATCCGCATGCCGCCCAGCAGCCCAAGCCCTACGACCTGCCGCAGGTCGCGCAGTAACGATTCCCAAGGAGAGACGTGATCGAGATCGCCGAGGACCAGTTCACCGAAGAGGAGATCCCTTCCTCTTACACGACCGAGACGCCGGACACACCGGGGCGCGGCCTGACCCTTGTGGCCCCGGGCCGGGCGTTGGGACGCCGCAAGGAGGCGGTGGCGAGGGTGCGTCTGGTCCCGGGTTCGGGGCAGTGGACCATCAACGGTCGTTCGCTTGACGATTATTTCCCGAACAAGCTGCACCAGCAGCTGGTCCGTTCGCCGTTCACCTTGCTGGACATCGAGGGCAAGTTCGACGTGATCGCCCGGATCGGCGGCGGCGGGGTGTCCGGTCAGGCGGGTGCGCTGAGGCTCGGCGTGGCCCGCGCGTTGAATCTGATCGATCGGGACCATAATCGTCCCGCCTTGAAGCGGGCGGGCTACTTGACGCGTGACGCCCGCGTCACCGAGCGCAAGAAGGCTGGCCTGAAGAAGGCTCGCAAGGCGCCGCAGTACTCGAAGCGCTGATCTGGCGGCATGGGGAGGCTTTTCGGGACCGACGGGGTGCGCGGCCTGGTCGGCCGCGACATCACGGCCGAGTTGGCGTTGCGGTTGTCCGCGGCGGCGGCCCGCGAGTTGGCGTGCGCGAGCGGTTTGGGCTATGGGTCGACGGCCGCGCCGCCGGTGCGGGATCACCGAGTGGATGGCCCTGCCAGGCGGCTGCGCGCCATCATCGGGGTTGATTCGCGGGTTTCGGGGGATATGATCGCCGCGGCGTGCGCCGCCGGTCTCGCCTCAGCTGGGGTCGACGCGGTGCTCGCGGGCGTCTTGCCGACGCCCGGGCTCGCGTTCCTGACTCGTTCGATGGGTTTCGATCTGGGCGTCATGGTCTCGGCTTCGCACAATCCTTACCAAGACAACGGCGTGAAGTTTTTCTCAGCGAGTGGCTATAAGTTGCCCGATGCCGTCGAGGACGTCATCGAGGGCCGTCTCGCCGAGGAGTGGGCGCCCGCCGTGGGTGACGTGGTGGGTGTCACGAGAACAGATTTCAGCGCCGCCGAGCGCTATGTCGATTACTTGGTCGGCGCCGCTCCGACGCGCCTCGACGGGATGCGTGTGGTGCTCGATTGCGCGAATGGCGCGGCTCATCGTGTCGCGCCGGAGGTGTTCCGGCGCCTGGGCGCGGAGGTGACCGCTTTGGCGGTGCAGCCGAACGGGACGAACATCAACGCTGGTGTCGGTTCGACGCATCCGGAGCGGCTGCGCCGCGCGGTGGCGGGATTGGAGGCGCACATCGGGTTCGCGTTCGACGGGGACGCGGACCGTTGCCTCGCGGTCGACTCGGGCGGCGAGTTGGTGGACGGCGACAAGATCATGGGGATTTTGGCGCTGGCGTTGCGCCGGCGCGGCGAGTTGGCTGCGGACACGTTGGTGGTCACTGTGATGTCGAATCTGGGGTTGTTCCAAGCGATGGCGGCCGAAGGGATCGCTTTGCGGGTGACCGGGGTCGGGGACCGCTATGTGTTGGAGGAGATGCTCCGGGGCGGCTATGTCTTGGGCGGGGAGCAGTCGGGGCACATCATCTTCGCGCGGCAGGCCACGACCGGCGACGGGACCTTGACCGCTGTGCAGCTGGCCTGCGAGGTGCGGGCTTCCGGCGCGTCGTTGGGCGAGTTGACGGCGCCGATCCGTTCTTATCCGCAGGTTCTGGTCAACGTCAGCGAGGTTGACAAGGATCGGCTCGACTCGGATCCGGTGGTCCTGGCAGCGGTGGCCCAGGCCGAGGCCGAGTTGGGCGCCTCTGGGCGGGTTCTGCTCCGCGCCTCTGGCACGGAGCCGCTGGTCCGCGTCATGGTCGAGGCCGCCACGGACGAGCAGGCCCAGGCCGTGGCGGATCGGTTAGCCGCTCAGGTGGCCCGGCAGCTGGGCGTGTAGGTGGACTTCGCGGCGTTGGCGGCGGGGGCCGTCGATCTGGCCGGGGGCCCGTTGGCCGATGGCGTCCACGGTCTTGGGGACGTCTGGCGCGAGATCAACCGCTACCTCGTGGGATTGGCCGCCTCGCCGTGGGCGCTCGCGGCCTGTTTCGCGTTGGCGGTGATCGACGGCTTTTTCCCGCCGGTCCCCGCCGAGACCTTGATAGTCGCCACGGCGGCGGTCTGCGCGGTGGATGGCGGTTGGGGGGACGGTCTGGTCCTGTGGGGGGTGGCCGCCTGTGGCGCGTTGACGGGCGACTGCGTGGCTTTCACCCTTGGCCGGGTGTTCAACGCGTCGAATTGGCGGATCTTCCGCAAGGGGAAGGGCCGCGCCGCGATGGACTTCGCGCGGCGTGTGTTCGCGCGGAGCGCGGCCCCCTTGTTGATGGTGGCTCGGTTCATCCCGGTCGGGCGCGTCGCGGTCAACTTGACCGCCGGCACCGTGGGTTACCCGTTCCGCCGCTTCGTGATGATTGATTCCGCGGCCGCGTTGTGTTGGGGCGCCTACTGCGTCGGGATAGGTTTCGCCGCGGGCCACGCCACTCAGGACAACCCGTTGTTGGCGGTGCTCGTCGGGATCGTCTTGTCGGCGTCTGTCGGCACGTTGGTGCAGTGGTTGATGAACCGCCGCTATGGCAAGGGTTTGCCGACCCAGCCGGCGCAGGAGCCGTGATCTCGCGGCTGGGAGGCGGTCAACCGCGGGGCAGCACTTCGAGGACGGCCCCGGAAGGTGTGGGCGGGGCGATCTGTTCGGGTGCGGCGCCTAGGATGGCGCGCAGCCTCGTGTAGCGCGTGGCGACGCCGGCGGCGCCGATTTGGCCGAGTTGGCCACCAGCGGCCGCGGCGTCCTCGAGCATGTGCAGGCGGTGGCCGTGAGCGGTGTCGACGGTCACTCCGGCCCAGGTCATCGCTGTGACGCGCGCGCCGTCCGTGTCCTTGGTGACGGTCAGGTACGCGACCACGCCGGTGTCGGTGTTAGGTCCGACCACCGCGTCTGTCTGGTTCGATATGAAATTGCCGAGCGAGTAGATGGTCCACATCCCGTCTCCGCCGACCCCGCCGTCCACCAGCTCGATCGGTTCCGCCACGTGTGGGTGGTCGCCCACCATGGCGTCGATCTGGCCGGAGGCGGCGAGTTGTTCGGCGATCGCCCGCTGTTCGTCGGTGGGCGTGGTCAGGTATTCGACGCCGGCGTGGATCGTGGCGATCACGATGTCCGCCCCGGCGGCGCGTGCCTCGGTGGCCGCGGCCACTATTTTGTCCACGTCGATCGGCGTGTTGACGCACCACGGCTGGCTGGCGGGGATGGGGATGCCGTTGGTGCCGTAGGTGGCGGCGATGTGGGCCACGGTGATCGACTGGCCGGCTAGTGTCAGCCGGTAGAGTTGCGGCGACGTCGCGTCGGCTGCGCTCAGCGCGGTGCCGGAGTACCCCATGTCGTGCGCCTGAAGGGTTGCGATGGTGTGCTCGACCCCCGCCCAGCCGCGGTCCAGCGAGTGGTTCGACGATGTCGTGCAGCCGTCCCAGCCTTGTTCTGCGAGGTCGCGGATCAGCACGTCGGGCGCCCCGAACACGGGGTAGCCGCTCGGCGCGACGCCGGGGGGCGTGAGCGGGACCTCGAGTTGGCAGATCGCGAGGTCGGCGCCGGCGATCCAGGTGTCGACGCCGGCCAGCAGCGGCGTGAAGTCGTAGGTCGAGCCGGTGGCGGCCGATTGGTTGACAGGCATGTGGGTCAGCACGTCCCCACCGAACGCCAAGGTCACGGTCAGTTCATCCGGCGGGTCGGGTGGTGGGCGTTTGCCGCCGTCGGGGAACGCGCGCACGCCCACGGTCGGGGGTGACCGGTCGGCGCCGTCGGCCGCCCCCTGGCCGCCCGACGTGGACCATGCCGTGCCCTCCGTCCGCGCGGCCCGCAGCCACGCGATCTCGAATCCGAGGCTGCCGCCGACGGCCAGGGCGAAGGCCAGGGCGAAAGCCAAGCGGCGTCGCATCGTTGAATACTAGTCCCACCGTGTGAGGTGGCCGAAGCCACGGATTGTCCAGTTGTCCACGCCGGCGCCGTGACTCGGCGCGCCGCGGCGCGGGGCGTGGAACTCCACACTTCTCGCTCCGGGCGAGATGTCTAGTCTCGGGACATCGTGGGCGGTTGTGCCTCACCAGATCGTGGACGGGGCGTGGACGGTCTTGTCTCACCAAATCGTGGACCACCCGCCCGGGGGCGCGCGACGGGCCGACCACGGATCCGGACAAGGACCGCGCTGACGCGGTGGTCCGACTTGGGCGCCCGGCCCCGGCCCGGCCCAACGAGCCCAACCTGCCCACCA
>JAITLE010000218.1 GCA_031278075.1 Bifidobacteriaceae bacterium
GTCTTGCCGCAGCCGCGCGGCCCCGAGAACAGGTACGCGTGCGACACGCGCCCCGTGGCGAGCGCACGCATCAGCGGCTCGGTGACATGTTCCTGCCCGATGACCTCGGTAAACGTCTCGGGACGGTAGCGGCGGTACAGCGCTTGGTTCACTCTTCGAGCCTAAGGGGCGCCACTGTCACCTTTCCACAGGCGCGGCGCCCCCTGGGGAGCGCGGCTGGGACGTGGCGGCGCGTGGCGGGACGTGGCGTGGCGGAGGCGTGGGGTGGGGCTGGGGCGGACGGCATCGTGCGCTGGAAACTGCGGGGCGACGCAGAAGGACCCCTCGCGCGCCCGGTAGAGCCCACCTGCCCTTGCTGCCTTCCGGCCCTGGGGGGGTTCAGCGGGATTCCGCCGCGCGAGGGGTCCCGACAAGGGTAACCCACTCGGCGGGTTAGGCTGGCTCCGGTTGGCGCCGAGCAAAGGAGAGGCGATGAGCCAGTCAACGCCGGACATCTGCGACGAGCATCCCGACGAAGTCCGCGTCCTCGCGCCCGTCTTCGCGAGCTTTGGCGGCCGTGAATCTTTCAGCGGTCCCGCTCGGACGGTCAAGTGCTTCGAGGACAACTCGATGGTCAAGGCTCTGGCCGCATCCCCCGGCGGCGGCTGCGTGATGGTGGTCGACGGAGGCGGGTCGCTGCGGCGCGCGCTGCTCGGCGACATGGTGGCCGCCGAGGCCCAGCGGAACGGCTGGGCGGGCCTCGTCGTCGACGGCGCGGTGCGGGATGTGGAGGCGCTGCGGGCGCTCGGGCTTGGGATCAAGGCGCTGGGCGCCGTCCCAGTCAAGACTGAGAAACGCGGAATCGGGGACGTGGACGTGCCCGTCGTCGTGGGTGGCGTGATGATCCGCCCCGGCGATGCCGTCCACGCGGACGCGACCGGAATCGTCGTCCTTCCGGGGTGACGCTCAGCAAAGTTGGCTCCACTGGGCGCAAAGGCTCTACGCTTGAGCCCAGTCGCGTGGGTCTGGTGGCCTATCTCTTGCCGCGGCTCTTTGAACTACCCGCAAGGAGGACCATATGACCGGCCCCGCTTATCCCCAAGGCGGGCAGCCCTGGCCCGCTCGCGAGCCCGCGCCCCCCGGCTACTACCTCGCCTCGGACGGGCAATACTATCCGCTCCCGACGGGGGCGCAGCAACACCCCACTCCGGCCGCCGGGCCGGCGGCCGGCTACGGTGGCGCCGGCGCTTACCCGCAGCAGGGCCAATACCAGGCGCCGCAGTTCCCTCCACAGACGCCCGGCCAGTTCGGGCAGCCGCAGGGCCAGTTCGGGCAGCCGCAAGGGCAGCCGCAAGGGCAGTTCCAGGCTCCGCAGGGCCAGTTCGGGCAGCCGCAAGGCCAGTTCCAGGCTCCGCAGGGCCAGTTCCCCGCGGGACAATTCAGGCCACCGCCCAAGAGAAGCAAGAAGGGCCTGGTCCTCGGCATCTCTGCCGGCGTGGTCGTCGTGGTGGCGGCCGTTGTGGTTTTGGTGTTCATGCGCGGCGGCGGAACCGACCTGGCAGCCTACTGCCGGCTCGCCGATGACGCTGAGCAAACATCAAACCTAAACAGCGCGGAAGCCTTGGCTCAGTTGAAGAAAATGCGTAATGTGGCGCCCAGCGAGATCAAAGGCACGATCAACGAGATGATCGCCTACTCCGAGGCCGTCCTCAAAGCCGCGCCGGACGGGGACGTGGGTAGTTTGTCGGGCGAGGAGGTCGCGGCGCTGCTGAGCCAGGCGGACGATATCATGACGGCAACCGCTGAATTCTCGGCTCACCTCAACGAGACCTGCGTGGACGGCGAACCCAGGGAGTAGGGCGCCTCAACCTTGAGTTCTGGGCGCTCGCGCCGGGGCCGCGTCCAGGCGGGCCGGACTCACAGCCCCTGCCAGGGCGGTTTGCCGGCATAAGCGTGCCGGTAATACGGCGCGAGTTGGAGGCGTGCTGCGGCCCCCTCGTCCAGCAGCGCGGTGGCATGTGCGTGGAGTTGCAACAAGGTGGCCGGCCACATCGCGGAGACGCCGCCTTCGACCATCTGGTGCACAGCCTCGGCTTTGGCGCGGCCGAACGCCAGCAACACCAAGTGCCGCGCGTCCATGATGGTCCCGAGCCCCTGCGTCAGCACATGCCGCGGCACCAGTTCCCGGTCGCCGCCGAAGAACCGCGCGTTGTCTGCGATGGTTTGCGGGGTCAGAGTCTTGATCCGCGTGCGCGAGGCCAGCGACGAGCCCGGCTCGTTGAACGCGATGTGCCCGTCCGAGCCGATCCCTAGAATCTGCAGATCGATCCCTCCCGCGTCGCGTATCTCCTGGTCGTAGGCGCGGCATGCGGCGGGCAGGTCCGCTGCGAGCCCGTCTGGCCCGCGCACCGCGTCCGGTGCCATGTCGATGCGGGAGGCGAACTCGCGCTCGATCACGTTGCGGTAGCGCTCGGGGTGGTCGGCAGGCAGGCCGACGTATTCGTCCAGCATGAACGCCCGCGCCCGCCTGAACGAGATCCGCCCGGCGGCGTGCCGCGCGGCCAGTTCGTCGTACAGCGCCAGCGGCGACGATCCGGTCGCCAGCCCCAGCACCGCCTGAGGTTTGCTCTTCAACAGCGTTTCGACACAGTCCGCCGCGAGGGCCGCGATCTGGGCGCGCTCCGGCAGTATGACGACTTCCATTTGTTCCCCTCTACGCACGATGCCGACCGGTGGCCCCCGGCCGCCTCTCCAGTCTCCCAGACGCCGCGCCAGGCAGGCGCGGGCCCGGTTGACCGCGCGCGTATCGTGGGGAACTGCGGTGGGACGCAATTTAGAACCGAACCCGGAGAGGGGCTAAGGCAATGTTCCAAGACCAGCCTTTGGACCAACTGCGCGAGTACCGCGGCGGCGTCACGATGCCCAGCGATTTCGAGGCGTTCTGGCGCGAGACGATCGACGCGTCTCGGGCCAGGGGCTGGGCGCCCCGCCTCGAGCCGGTCGACGCCGGCTTGGCCACACTCGACGTTTACGATCTCACCTTCGCGGGGTTCGACGGCGAACCGATCAAGGGCTGGGTCCGGGCGCCGCACGGCGCCGTCGGGCCCCTGCCCGCGATCGTCTCCTATGTGGGTTACGGCGGCGGCCGTGGCACACCCGTCGAAAACCTGTTGTGGGCCAGCGCCGGCTTCGCGCACATCCTGATGGACGCCCGCGGACAGGGCTCCACCTGGGGAAGCGGCGACACTCCCGACTCAGGCGTGTTCGGACCGTCGGCGCCCGGGGTCTGCACGCGCGGCATCGAGCACAATTCGACTTACTATTACCGGCGCTTGTTCACGGACGCGGCGCTGGCGGTGTCGGCCGCCCGCGAATTACCGTTGGTCGACAGGGATCGAGTCGGCGTCCAAGGGGCCAGCCAGGGCGGCGCGATGGCGCTCGCCGCGGCCTATCTCGCTGACGACGTCCGCGCGGCGTGGGCTGGGGTGCCGTTCTTGTCCGACATCCGTCACGGCGCGACCATCACCGACGCGGCGCCGTACCGCGAATTCGCGCAGTATTCCGCCTGCCACCGTGACCGCGTCGACTCCATTTTCGCGGTCACCTCGTACTTCGACGGAGTGAACTTCGCGCGCCTGGCCAAACCTCCCGTTTTTATGACGGCCGGCCTGCGCGACGATGTGGTCCCGCCCTCGACGGTCTTCGCCGCCTACAACAATTACGCGGGTCCGAAGGGCATCAGGGTTTGGGAGTTCAACGGCCACGAGGGCGGAGGCCCGCTCGACGACGCGCTCGCCCTGCGTTTTTTCGGCGACCACCTCGCCGCCGCGTGACCACCTGCCGCCCGATGCCGACCGGTCGCCCGGCCGCCCCCGTCCCGGCTCCGACCGGCCGCACGAACGTCCAAACCCCCCAGGGGACCTGCCGGGGCCTCTGCCACAATTGATCCCATGCGCGTCTTCAACTTCTCTGCGGGTCCAGCCATGCTCCCGCTCCCCGTCCTGGAACAGGCCCAAGCTGAGCTGGCCGATTGGAAGAACTCTGGGATGTCCGTGATCGAGGTCTCACACCGCGGCAAGGACTTCGTGGCCTGCGCGGCTGAGACCCAGGCGCTGCTCCGCGAGGTGCTCGGCGTGCCGGACAACTACAAGGTGCTGTTCCTGCAGGGCGGCGCCAGCGCCCAGTTCGACGCCGTGCCGCTGAACCTGGCCGCGCCCGGGGATCTGGTGAACTTCATCAAGACGGGCCAGTGGTCCGCCAAGGCGATCGCCGCCTCAAAGCGGCAAGCGCTGCGAGTGGACGTGATAGCTGATGAGACGGCATCGGGCTGCACGACTATCCCCGCGCCGGGCTCGTATGAGGTCGATCCTGGGGCCGCCTATCTGCACTACACGCCGAATGAGACCATCGGCGGCGTCGAATTCGACCACATCCCAGCCGCGGGTGATGTGCCGCTGGTGGCTGACGCGTCATCGACTATCCTTTCGCGGCCTTTGGACGTCTCGGCTTATGGAGTCGTCTACGCCGGCGCCCAAAAGAACATGGGACCGGCTGGGCTCTGCGTGGTGCTGGTCCGGGATGATCTGATCGGCAAAGCCCGGCCCGGCACGCCCGCGATCCTGGAATACGCGGGCATGGCGGCCGCGGATTCGATGCTGAACACGCCTCCCACGTTCTCGGTTTACCTGCTCGGATTGGTGCTGAGCTGGATCCAGCAGACTGGCGGATTGGCCGCCATGGCGGAGCGGAACCGCGCCAAGGCGGCTGCGCTCTACGGCGCGATCGACGCCTCTGGGTTCTACTCCAATCCTGTCGCGCCGAATGCCCGTTCTTGGATGAACGTGCCGTTCCTCGTCCCGGATCCGTCCCTGGAGAAGACCTTCGTGCAGGAGGCGTGGGCGGCGGGTCTGACCAATCTGGGCGGCCACCGCAGCGTCGGCGGGATGCGAGCTAGCATCTACAACGCGATGCCGATCGAGGGCGTTCAGGCCCTGATCAGTTTCATGACCGACTTCGAGCGCCGCAAGGGGTGACGGAAAAGTGACATTCGAGATTCGCACGCTAAACGCCATCAGCCAGGCCGCGCTTGGGCAATTGCCCAAGGAGCTGTACACGGTCGGCTCTGACGTGTCCCGGCCGGACGCGATCATTCTGCGGTCCGCCAACCTCCATGGCGTCGAGATCCCGCCGTCGTTGCTCGCTGTGGCACGCGCCGGCGCGGGTGTCAACAACATCCCGATCGCGGAATACTCAAAACGCGGCATCCCGGTGTTCAACACTCCCGGCTCCAACGCGAACGCGGTCAAGGAGCTGGTGGTGGCGGCTATTTTCTTGGCGGCGCGGAATATCATCCCGGCGGCGGCCTTCGCGCACCGCCTGCGCGGCGTCGCCGCCGAGATGGACAAGGCCGTCGAAGCGGGTAAGAAGGCCTTTGTGGGCTTTGAGCTGCCGGGACGGCGGCTGGGTGTGATCGGTCTGGGGGCGATCGGCGTCGAGGTGGCGAACGCCGCGTCCGGGCTCGGGATGCGGGTGATGGGCTACGACCCGGCTGTCACCGTGGAGCACGCCTGGAAGCTGTCGAGTTCTGTGGAACGGGTCACCAACCTGGAGCAGCTGCTGAAGCGGGCCGAC
>JAITLE010000230.1 GCA_031278075.1 Bifidobacteriaceae bacterium
GACGTGTTTCCGCAGGTCAGGGGCTTGCACTCGTCCTGACCGCGTGGACGCGAATCCGGGCGGGCTTGACCATTCCTACACTTCTCCCGCCAGAGACGAGAAGTGTAGAGTTCCGCGCCTAGCGCCGCGGCACCCGAGTTGACCGCGAACGCCCCCGGGACGCGTTTCCGCAGGTCAGGGGCTCGCGCTGGTTCTGACCGCGTGGACGCGAATCCGGGTGGGCTTGACCATTCCTACACTTCTCCCGCCGGGAACGAGAAGTGTAGAGTTCCGCGCCTAGCGCCGCGGTGCCGAAGTTGACCGCGAAGGCCTCCGGGATGTGTTTCCGCAGGTCAGGGGCTTGCTCTGGTTCTGACCGCGTGGACGCAGATCCGGGTGGGCTTGACCATTCCTACACTTCTCCCGCCGGAGACGAGAAGTGTAGAGTTCCGCGCCTAGCGCCGCGGCGCCGGGGTTGACCGCGAGCGCCTCTGGGACGTGTTTCCGCTGGTCAGGGGCTTGCGCTGGTTCTGGCCGCGGGGACGCAGATCCGGGCGCGGTTGACCATTCCTACACTTCTCCCGCCAAAGACGAGAAGTGTAGAGTTCCGCGCATCGCGCCGCAGCACGCGTGTTGACCGCGAGCGGCCCCTGGACGTGTTTCCGCAGGTCGGGGGGTTGCGCTGGTTCTGGCCCGGTGGACGCAGATCGGGGTGGGCTTGACCAGACCTGCACTTGTGGGGGCGCCCATGTTGGGCGGGCGGGGCCGCCCTGGGAATAGGCTGTAACCACCGTGCAGACCATCTTCGCTTCACTCGCCGTTCGCAACTACCGCCTGCGGTTCACAGGCGGCCTCATCGGAAACACCGGGACATGGATGCAACGGGTCGCCCAGGACTGGCTCGTGCTGACTGAGCTCACCGACGATTCAGGCCTCGCCGTCGGCGTGGTCACAGCGCTGCAGTTCGGGCCGTCCCTGGTGTTGTCGCCGTTCGCCGGCTTGGCGGCGGACCGATTCTCAAAGCGCGCGATCCTGATCGTGACGCAGATCGCCCAGGCGATCCTCGCGCTCGCAGTGGCGTTGCTGGTGTTGCTCGACGTCGCCGAACTGTGGCACCTGTGCTTGATAGCTGGACTGCTCGGCATCGTGACCGCGTTCGACGCCCCCGCAAACCAGACATTCGTCGGAGAGCTGGTGCCAACGCAGTTGCTGGCGAATGCTGTGGCGTTGAACTCGGCATCATTCAACTTGTCTCGCATGGTGGGACCAGCTGCGGCGGGTGTGTTGATCGAAACGATCGGCGTGGGCTGGGTCTTCACGGTCAACGCGGTCTCGTACGCGGCGCCGATCATCGCGTTGGCGCTGATCCGCACCCGCGAACTGCGCCTGACCGACCGGGTGCCGCGCGCGAAAGGGCAGATCAGAGCGGGAATGCGATATGTCGCGGGGCGGTCGGACATCGTGGTGATCTTCGCCGTGATCGGCGTGGTCAGCTGCCTCGGCCTGAACGGGCAGCTGACCATGGCGGTGATGGCGCGCGAACAATTCGGGCGCGGGGCCGGCTCGTACGGCATGCTCGGCTCGGTGTTCGCGGTCGGGGCGCTGGCGGGTTCCCTGGTCGCGGCGCGACTTAGCCGGCCCCGGGTGCGGCGCGTGGTCGGCTCAGCTGCACTGTTTGGGCTGGCCAGCGGTGTGTCGGCGCTGTCGCCGACCTACTGGTTCTACGCGCTGTCGGGGATCGCGGTCGGCTACGCGACTTTGATGCTGATCACCGCCGCGAACGCGACCCTCCAGCTATCCACCGTGCCCGAGATGCGCGGCCGCGTGATGTCGCTCTACATGGTGGTGTTCCTCGGCCCCACGCCGATCGGCGCGCCGGCGGTCGGCTGGGTCGCAGAAGCGTGGGGGCCGCGCTGGTCGATCGGGGTCGGCGCGATCGCGTCACTGGTGGTGGCCCTGGCCGCCGCGATCTGGGCCAAGCGCCGGTGGCACGCCAGCCTCGAGGTGACTAGTTTGATGCCGCCGCACGTGGCGATCGTCTATCCGCCGGACGGGAACACCACGCCGCCGCCGCGGTGACCAGGGCCGCGATCAAGGCAGCGACCGGGGCCGCGACCACGACGGCGACCGGGGCCGCGACCAGGGCAGCGGCCGGGGCCGCGATCAAGGCAGCGACCAGGGCCGCGACCACGACGGCGGCCGGGGCACACCCGAAGCCGAGCCGGGGTCAGCCCGAGCCGGGGTCAGCCCGGGCCGAAGTCAGCCGAACCGGCCGTTCACGTAGTCGAGCGTGCGCTTGTCGCTCGGCGCGTTGAAGATGGTCTCGGTCTCACCCTGCTCCACGATCACGCCCGGCGTCCCCTGTGCCGCCAAGAAGAAAGCGCACCGCTCAGAGACACGTTGGGCTTGCTGCATGTTGTGGGTCACAATCACTATCGTGACCTCCTTTTGGAGTTCGCCCATCGTCTCCTCGATCACGCGAGTCGAAGTCGGGTCAAGGGCCGAGCACGGCTCATCCATCAGCAAGACCTTGGGTTTGACGGCCAGCGACCGCGCTATGCAGAGCCGCTGCTGCTGCCCGCCGGACAGACTCCCGCCCGGTTGACGCAGCCTGTCCCTCACCTCCGCCCACAGCCCAGCGCTCGTCAGCGCCGTCTCAACAATCGCGTCTTGGCTGTCGCGGCTGGCTTTGCGTCCGGTCAACTTCAACCCCGCCAGGACGTTGTCATAGATGCTCATCGCAGGGAACGGATTGGGCCGTTGGAACACCATCCCGACGTCCTTGCGGGCGTCTTGGACCCGGCGCCCCCTGTCGTAGATGTCATCGCCGTCCAGCAGCACCGACCCCGCGAGCGCGGCGCCTGGCACCAGCTCGTGCAACCGGTTGAGGATGCGTAAGAAGGTCGACTTCCCACACCCCGAGGGTCCGATCAGCGCCGTGATCTGCCCAGCCGGCATGGTCAGGGACACCTTCTCCAGAACTTTGTGCGCCCCGAACCAAGCCGACACGCTCCGCGCCTCGATCGTCGACAGCGGCCGGCTTGGCCCCGGGAACGGTTCGGCCGGGGTCGCGTCGAAGATTTCAGCGGGCGCCGGCATCTCCTCCGTGGTGTCCGATGCCGTGCCCTCCGCCACCAACGCCCGTCCCCGTTCCAGCGCGCTGACTCGGGAACGCCGGATCACCGTGGCCCCCGGGACGGTTCCGGCCTGGGCCGGCCGGTCCAGGACGTCGGCGCCGCCGGGCGGGTCAGCGCCGGGCGGGTCGGCCGCGGGCGGGGCGATCCCCGCGAGGACCGATGGCGCGGGGACGCTGTCGGCCGGAACCGCCGAGGGCGCGGTGTGTTCGACCAGGTCAGCGCCGGGCGGGTCAGCGCCGGGCGGGTCAGCCGCGGGCGAGGCGATCCCCGCGGGGACCGACGGCGCGGGGACGCTGTCGGCGGGAGCCGACTGGTGCGCGGTGTGCTCGCTGGGGACTTGAGCCGCTGGCGCCAGGGATGGGAGCGTGCCGGTTAGGACGGCATCGGGCGCTGGGGCAGCCGGCGACGGGCTGGGGGCAATTGTCATCTGGTCCTCGAATCGTCCGGTCAAAGAAGGTTGGGCAGAGCGCTCATGATGGAGTCGGCCAAGGCGGCGCCCAGAGCGAAGGTCACTGGCACGCCGATCAACCAGGCTTGCCGCCGACCCCAGGTGCGCCACAGCCAAATCAACGCCGCGACGACCCCCGCGGCGAGCGTGCCGACGAAGAAAACGGTCAACCACGCGCCGGGGTCTTGGCCCATGGCTCGTTCGCTGGCGGGCAGCGCGGCATAGGCCATGACCTTCGACGAGCCCGGATGCGGCCCCGTCACCAACTCGGCGTCCACGTGGAGCACGCCGGAGGGGAACAGGGCCAGCCCGTCGGCGGTCATCAGCTCGAGACGGCCCTGGCCCGTGGGGAGGTCTTCGGGCACGGGATCGCCGGCTCGGCGCAGGCCGAAAACCCGGTAGGTGGCGACGCCCTGACCTGTGGTGACGGTGATCTGGTCACCGGGGGCGAGGCTCTTCAGGTTCTTGAACGGCCCGCCGTAGGTGGCTTGGCGGCCCAGGATTACGGCCGTTCCGGGCTGGCCCGGCAGCACCGAGTCGCGCCTGTGCCCCGCGCCGCCACGGAGCACCGCCGCGGTGGAGCCTTCGCGGACCACCTCGCTCAGACCGATGCTGGGGATCTCCAGCAGCGCGACCGGGGCGCCGAGCGGCGTCAGCTCCCCGTGCAGATCGAGTTGTCCCGTCGGGGCTTCCGCTTTGGCGAGCGCCTCGCGCAGGTCCCGGTACGCCAGCGACTGAGTGCGCGCGTGCTGCAAACCGGAGAAGACGGCCGCGTGCGCCACGAACGCCAGCGCCAGCAGCGACGCCACGGTGATGGCTGCGCCGACCCACCAGCGGGAGGTTCGCGGCGCGAGTTCGCGGCGCGTGGCCGCGACCGGAGGGAGCCGTGACCGGCCGCGTTTGGCTGGCGACGGGGTTTGGCGGGCGCCGCTGGCGGCCGGCGGCGGGAGCAGCGAGCGGCGGCGTTTGCCCGATGCCGTGCCCCAACCGTTCCCGCCCGCACCGGCCGGCGGGAACGACGCGGGGCCGGGCATGGCCGGCGGCGCGGGCTCGCCCGGAACGGCCGGCGGAGTGGGCCCGCCCAGCGTGGCCGGCGGGAGCAGCGAGCGGCGGCGTTTGCCCGATGCCGTGCCCCAACCGTCCCCGCCCGCACCGGCCGGCGGCGCGAGCTCGCCGGGAACGGCCGGCGGAGTGGGCTCGCCCAGCGTGGCCGGCGGCGTGGGGTGACCGGTCTCCACACTCACTGGGCCCCGGCTTCCGGTGGGACGGGCCTGTCGCGCAGGGCGCGGATCAACCGTCTCGTGACCCATGCCAGGATCAACGCCAACAGCAGCGCCAGGAGCCACCAGACCCAAGCGGGGACGCCCTGCGACACAGCCGGCTCCGCCGGCGAGCCGACCAGCACATCGGCCCGCGCGGTCACAACCCCACACCAGCCGGTGAACTGGATCGAATGGGTGCCCGGGGCGGCGTCATCGGCGACGGCGAAGACAGCTTCGACGTGCCCGTCGGCATCGGCGGTGAAATTGCCGATCAACCGCGGATAGGAGAACAGAACCAGTTGCACCCGCTCACCGGCCGCGAAGCCCGAGGCGGTCGTGGTGACCTTGTGGCCCGGCAAGTAGAGGTCTTTGTCGACGGCGGCGGCCCAGGCGTCATCGGTCGGCGCCAGCGGAATTGGCGGCTCAACTTGGACGCAAGCCCCGCCCGAGCCGTCGCCGTCACCCGAGCTGCCGCTCGGATCGCCTGACCCGCCACCCGGAGTGCCGCCCAAGGCGGCGCCGGAGGAGCCACCCGTGGTGTTGGCCGACCCGCCGCTGTTCGCCGCAGAACCGGGGGAGGCCGAACTCGTCGGAGCCCCAGACGATGCGGTGTTGGATGGGCTGGCTGACGGCGAAGGGCTCGCCGATGACGACTGCGTCGGCGAAGCCGACGGGGCGGCTGGTGAAGAGCTGGCCACTACGGGCACGGTCACGTTGAGGCCGCTGTCGCTCGTGTCGGCGGCCGGAGCGGGCGCCGCCAACCACAAGCAGACGGCCACAGCCAAACCCAAGCCCGCCGCCCACGCCAACCTGGGGGGACGTCCGGTCGGGCCGGCGCCGACAGCCCGGACGCCGGGCGGCGGCGGGCGGCCCGCCGTCCGGCGGCTCTCCATCCGGCTGGATCCGGCGCCGCGGCGCTGACTCGCGTTCATCGGAGCCATCCCCGCGCGCCGGTTTGCCCAGCCGCCGCCCCAGATGCCGCCCCGGGTGCCGCCCCGGCACCCGCCCCGCTCAAGAGCTCCTCCGTATAAGCGGCCAACTCGGCGGCTAACAGCCGCTGTGAGCGCCGGCGCCGCCAAACCACGAACGTCGCCAACGCGCCAACCGCGGCCAACGCCCCAAGAGCAGCCCACGGGATCGCCCAGGTGGTGGCCGACCCACTGACAGCGGCGAGCGCGAGCGGCTCGCCGCCGATCTCGCCGTTGCCGGGCTCGGGGACCACCGTGACGCTGGCGGACAACAAGAACAGCGCCGGCACACGCGGCAGGGTCGCGGTCACGTGCCCGGTCCCACCGGGCAGCAGATTGGCGACTGGTTCGACCACCACCGAGCCCAATGAGATGCCGAACGGCCCGGTGAGTTCGACCGATGGCGCCCCGGACAGACGGACGTTGCCGGTGTTGGTGACGTCGAAGGACACGGTGGCGCTGCCCCGGCCGAGTGGATTCCACGAGCCGTCGTAAGAAGCGGTCACCCCGCTGACTCCGACAGCCGCCGAGAGCGGACCAGCGACCCTGAGGTAGACGCGCGCCCCGACCCGCTGTTCCACCATCACCAAGGTGCCTTCCTGATCCGCCGGAGTCTCAGCGAACGAGGCGACCACCCCAGCTGAGTGGTCGCCGGGGGTGGCGTCCGCTGGGACGGTGATGACGAAGGGGATGTTGCGGGCTTCGCCGGGCGCGAGGGTCACCCGCACGCCGAGTTCCCTGGCGCAGGCCTCCTCTGCCTCGTCGTTGGTGTCGGCGCATTCGGCGAGGCCTGAGTCCACCGCCGTCCAGGCCCCGAGATCCGTTGAGGCCTGTTCCGCCCCGATCAGCGTGAACTGGGCGGTGTCGTAGTCCGTGGCGGCGTCGGCCGCGTAAACCCTGAACTCGGCGGTCACCTCCGAGTAGTTCGTCACCGCGATCCAGTCGCTGATCGTGGTGCCCGGGGCGACCTGATAGTCGAACGCGGTGCGCCCATCGGGTCCGTCCGGCGTGGAAGGCGCCACGCCCCAGGTCACCTCGCCGCCGGTTTCGGCAGGGCGGCCAGCACTGGCCTCGGCCGCCGTACCCGCGGCCCCGCCCAGGAGCAGCGCCCCTAGGAGAGCGGTGCTCGCGGCATGCGCGAAATGGATTCTCATGGGCTTCCTCTCGGCTCGATTTCCGGCTGTCAGATCAGAGTCAGCGTCAGCGTCGCCTTGTAGCTGCCGCCGGGTGTCCCCGTTGGCACGTTCAACGTCAGGTCCGCGGCGACCACGGTCGTCACGTCTTCAGTGGCCGATGCCGTGCCGGTCGCGAGCGCTTGATCCGTCGCGAGACCGGATCCCGTGCCGGGCGTCACGGCGGGGCCGGCGGCGCCGGCGCCTGATATCTTCACCGGCGCCCAACCGAGGTTCGTCGCGGCGATCGTGTCGGCATCGGACACGAAATCCGAGGCCCGGCCGTTCAGGGTCCAAGCGCCCGCGGCGGCGTCCCGGCGGTCGTCGTTGACGGTGACCTCGCCGAGCCGGCCTGTGGCCTGCCAGGGCTGGCCCTGGATGCGGGCGGTTGGGCCGCTCAAGGCCGTCGAACCGGGTTTGACCGTGATCTTCAGGCCGGTGGCCTGAGTTGGGATCGCCTCCTCGGGCAGGTCGAGGGTCAGATCGGATTCGGCTGAGTCGCCCGTCTGTGGCGGCTCATAGACCGCCCAGGTCGGGGCCGAACCGTCGCCCCACTGAATCTCAAGGTCGATTGAGAAATACTTGGACTGCCCCACTCCCGCGCTCACCGCCGGCGCGGCGCCGCTGACGGACTCGCCTGGGTCGCAGGTGACGAGGTAAGTCGCGATCTCGTCACGTCCCTGGAAGGTGGCGGTCACGTTGAAGCTGGTGGAACCCCACTGCGAGGCGTAGGAGCCACCGCGGGCGATCGGTTGGCCGGTCAGGCCTGAGCCCGAGAAACCCAAGGATGTCGAACTCGCTATCGCCTCCGCCGGGTAGCCGGTTTGCGGCCAGGCGCCATCAGCCCAGATCAGCATGACCCGCGATGACCCCCGGTAGCCCTCAGGACAGCCGGTTTCGGTGGTGAGGGAACTCGGCCCCCCGTTGAAGCTGAGCCTGCCCTGGGTGGGCGAGATGGTCAGATCGCCCAGCCGGTTGGCCGGGTCTAGGCCCGTGGCCAGCCCCGCGGCGGGCCAAGCTAGCGACAAGCCGACGGCGGCGGTCGCCATGGCTGTGGCCGCGGCCAGCACGGCGCGGCGGGTGTGGGTGGTGATTGACATTTGGATTGCCTTTCGGTTCGGGGCGGGCCGTTGGCCCGTGGTTTGATTCCGGCCTGGGCTCTTGCCGGGCCGACGCTTTGGGTGGCGCCTGGGCTGGCGCCCGTCGTCTCGAATTCATCGCTAAGACCGTCCAGCGCGGCCGCCTTGCGCTGGGCGCCTTCTCACGGGACGCATTCGGGTTCGGGACGTTAGCGCGCCGACGCCCGGCGAACCCCTTGTGAGGGATTGCCGGGCGGGTTGGCCGGGGTGGCGGATTGGCCACCCCGGCCTAGTCGGGTCCTGCGGCTGCCTCAGATAAGGGTCAGCGTCAGGGTCGACTTGTACGAGCCGTCCTCGGCGGCAGCCGGCACGTCCAGCGTCAACACGGCGTTGACGGTGGTGGTGACCTTGGGAGTGGCCGATGCCGTGCCCGTCGCGAGCGGCCTGTCGGTCGCCAGGCCCACACCGACTGCCACGGCCGCACCAGCGGTCCCGGCGCCGGAGACCTTGGCCGGGGCCCAGCCGAGGTTGGTGGCGGCGATCGGCGTCAGGCCGCCGCTCTTGGTGAACGCCGAAGCCTTGCCGTTGAGCGTCCAGCCCGCAGCTGCGGCGTCCTGGCGGTCATCTTCCACGGTCACGTCGTCGAGATTGCCGGTGGCGGTCCAGACCTGGCCCGCGACACGGGTGGTCGGGCCGGTCAGCGTGGTGGCGCCGGGCTTGACCGAGATCTTCAGACCGGTCGGAGGCTCGGGAGGCGTCTGGGCTTGCGGCACCACGACGTTGATGTCGGACTCGGAATCGTCGATCGCGGTCGGCGGCGTGGAAACGGCTTCGGCCTGCCACGAGCCGTCGCCCTTGAGGGAGATCCGGATGGAGTAGTACGGATCGGTCGCCGGAGCGTACGCAGCCGCCGCTTGGCAGGTGTGCCGAAGCTCGATGGCGTGATCCAGGCCGTCGCTCAACGGGTAGACCCACGGGAACGAGTTGGTGGTTGACCCCACATAGTTGCCTTCGCGGCGGATGAACGTCTCACCATCGTTGATGCCGCCGTAAGACGGCTTGTAGTCGAAGCCGGCCCTGAGGACGTACGCGACCGACGAGTTGCCGAGCACACCGTCGACCACGTCGTACAGACCTGTGCGGCTCGTGAAGCCGGCCGGGCAGACCTGCCCTTCGAGGCCCCAGGCGGCTTCGAGCCAGCCTGTGCCGGTGCCCAGGTCGATTTTGCCTGATGACGGCGAGACGAGCAGGTAGCCGAGTTGCAGTGGGTCGCCGTCGGCTGCTGCCGCTGGCTGAGCGATGACCACGAGAGCGGCCGCGGCGGTCGCGGCGGTCGCGATGGACGCCAAGGTCTTCCTGGCTTTGGTGCGGAACATGGGGTTTTCTCCTTGCTGATTGATTGTTTGATGGTTGTTGGTGGAGTTGGACAGTTCAGCTCTCTTGACCGTTGGCCTACGGCACGACATAGCCGCTCCTATAGGTGGTCGTGTCGCCGCAGTCGGCGATGACGCCGAAGCCGTAGGCCGTGATGGTGGCGGTGGCGCCGCAGACGGCCGATTCCGCGCCGGCGAAGGTCTGCTGGAGCAGGACATCGGCCGGGGCCTCGCTGGTCAGACGCGAAGTCTGGACCACGTTGTAGACCTGTCGAGTGATTGGGAAATCTGGGTTGAGCAGACCGAATTCAACCGCCGGCACAACGCCGTACATGTCGTCATCGATAGCGCCCGTCGTCACGGCGTTGTCGTTGACCGTGTTGGGGACCACGTCGTTGTCTTGAGCGATCCACGAGGCCACCGAGAACGGCACGATCTCGCCTATGGCGTCGACTTCTTGTCCGTCATTCTCTTGGACGATGCTGGTGATCCAGCCGATTTCGGATTCGGCCACACCGATCTTCTGCAAGAAGAACGACCGCGTGCCCGAACCCGCCTGCGGGAGCATCGGGATGTACGCACGGGTCACGCCGTTATTGTCCTGATAGGTGGTGACTTGGCCCCTGTAGATGGCCGCGAGATCATCGACCGTCAGTTGGGCGGGCACTGACGCGTTACCGGCATCCGAAAAGGCGTAGGTGACCGCGTCCTTGGCGAACGGGATGTAAGTCAGATCGTCACCCGCGGTTGATGGCCCGCTCGAGGATCGGGCGAAATCCAGCTGTCCTGTGATCTCAACCCCGTTCCAGAGATAGGCGCCGGTCGGGTTGATCGAGGCCGTCAGCGCCTTGACTCCGTTGCCAGAGCCGTTGGGGCGGACGAACGAGGGGCCGGCGGCGCGGGTTTGGATCGTGGCCGACCCAATCGCGTCATATGACCCGATGACTTTGGCGCCGCCTATGCTGATGGCCTCGCCCAAGCCGCCCAGCACATACTGAGTGGTGTCACTGCCGGCGCCGGCCAGAGGCCGGTAGGCGCCCGGATCGGCCATGGCCGGTCCGGCGCAGAGCGCCAGCACAGCCGTGGCCGCGCTGATCACGCCGAGGGCGCGTTTCGAGTTCCTTGTCAATTGCTGCTCCTGTAAGGTTGGCAAATGCGCGAACGCCCGGTTGGGCGCCGCCTTCGCCCCCATCCCGCGTTTGCGTCTTTCCAGGACACGCGGGGTGGGGGTGTTCCGCGGCGACGGGCTGATGACCGCCGCCCCGGAGACCATTGGGGAAGCTTGGATAGATCGGGGCGCGTTCACGGCGCCACCTCGCGGCGGCGCAGCAGCAACGGGCCTGCGACCAGCCCGCATATCCCGACGGCTAAGGCGCCGCCGAGAGTCGAACGGGTCGGTGGCGCGCTGGTCGTGGTCTCTGCGGCGAGAACCGTGTCGGCCTGCGCGTAACCGGTCGCGGGCTCGCCCGGTTCGCTAGGAGCCGCTGACGCGTTCGAGCTAGGCGCGGTGGCCACACTGCCGGCGCCTGCTGATGACGGCGCCAGGCCGCTGCTGGACGACCCGGCGTTTGCGGCCGGGGCCGCTGAGCCGCCCCCGGCTTCTTGCGGATCCTCGTTCACCGGCTCGCCCGTCGCTTCGTCGGACGGGTCCTCGTCTTCGCCGGAGGTGTCCTCTTCTTCGTCGAAGGGGAG
>JAITLE010000248.1 GCA_031278075.1 Bifidobacteriaceae bacterium
TTCCCCTTCCGGCGGCGGTCGAGACCACCCCCGCCGCGGTCGCCGAGGCGCTGCGGCGCCCCCCCGCCCGGACGGACCGGGCTGGCTAGTCGGCGCCCGGAGCCGCTGAGCGCCCGCGACCGGGTGCGCGTCGACGCGTCGCTCCCGGCCGTGCCGACGGGGGACGTGGCTTAGCCAGTGACGTCCAGGAACGGCAGCGCCGGTAGGACGGCGCCCCAGGAATAGGCGTGGACTAGCTGCCACAGGACGGCGCCCTCCGCGCCCGCGTTGAACGGGATCGCGGCGTATTGGCTGGCCAGCGCCAGTTCTGCGGCAGCCCAGCGGGCCTGGACGGCGGCGGCGTCAGCTGGCGCCTCGCCGAGTCGGTAGACCGCGGCGCGCGGGTCCGGCGACGCGGCCAGGGCGACCAGTTCCTCAGCGCGGACGCGGTGCGCCGCGGCGTCTTTGACGAGCCGGTCACGGACGGCCTCGTCCGGCGCCAAGAAGGTGGCCAAATGCTCGCCGATGAACCCGGCCTGATCCTCTGCCACCGCCAGGGCGTCGAGGGTCGCGACCGGGATGTGCGCGAGGTCCGCGGTGTCGGGCGGGGCCGCGCCAGCCAGGGCGTCTCGCCCGATCGCCTCGGCGGCCGCGGCGGCGCGCGCTATCGCGACCGGCACGGCATCGTCCGCTTCAGCTTCCGCGACGCGCAGACTGAGCGCTTCGACGCGGCCGAGGTCCCGCGCCAAGTCGTCGGGCGAGCATCCCGGCGCGGTCGTGGCGCCGCCGCCCGCCTCCCTCGCCGCCGCGCCCAGGGCGTCAGCCCACTGGGGCGCCTGCTCCGCGAGGAGGCGAAGACCCGCGGCGGACCAACCGTCTGGGGGGGCGGCGACGCACGCGGCCGCCTCCGGGCCGAGCGCGCGGGCGGCTTGAAGGAGGTTCGCCCGGTCGCTCGCGGGCGTCTCAGCGACCAGCGGCGGCGCGGCCGCGGAGCAACTCGCGAGCGTGCAGGCCAGGACTACGGCCAGGGCGGCGCCAGGCGGTCTGCGGTGAGCGAACATCGCTTCGATGATCCCATGACGCGAGCGCCGCGCCGCGCCGGTCGGTAGACTCGTGGCAGTGATGGGGCTGGTGGGCGGCACGCATAAAGGGATGACAACGACAAGTGAACAGGCCCCGCGCGGGGGCGAGGGAGGGGCGGACCGATGGACGTCAACATGAGTGAGTTACGCGCTTTGGAGCGCGAACGCGACATTCCGCTCAAGGTGCTGGTCCCTGCGATCGAACAGGCGATGCTGCTGGCTTACCAAAGGACCCCGGGCGCGGCGGAACACGCGCGCGCCCGCCTCGACCAGGTCACTGGGCATGTCACGATCTGGGCTCAGGAACGCGACGAGGATGGCGCCCTGGTCCACGAATGGGAGGACACCCCGTCCGATTTCGGCCGGATCGCCGCCGCCACGGCGCGCCAAGTCATCCTCCCGCGGTTGCGTGAAGCGGAGGACGCCCAGATCGTGGGCGCTTTCGAGGCCCGCGAGAACGATGTCGTCACGGGGACGGTGGTGCAGTCCCGTGACCCGCATGCCGCTCGCGTGGATCTGGGCGGTGTCGAGGGCGTCCTGCCCGCCCACGAACAGATCCCCGGCGAGCGGCTGACCCACGGCGATCGGGTCAAGGTGTTGGTGTTGGAGGTCGCCCGCGGGCCGAAGGGCCCGGCGATCACTCTTTCCAGGTCCCACCCGATGCTAGTCAAACGCCTGTTCGCGCTTGTCGCGCCCGAGGTGGAGAGCGGCGCGGTGCTGATCGCCTCGATCGCGCGCGAGGCGGGTCACCGCACCAAGATCGCGGTCCGCGCGCGGGATGCGGGCCTGAACGCGAAGGGGGCGTGTATCGGGCCGATGGGCGGTCGCGTGCGCGCGGTGATGGCGGAGCTGGGGCAGGAGAAGATCGACATCGTCGACTACTCCGACGACCCGGCTCAGTTCGTGGCGGCGGCGCTTTCGCCGGCCCGTGTCACATCGGTTGAGGTGGTCGACGCGACGGCGCGCGCGGCTCGCGCCGTCGTCCCGGATTTCCAGCTGTCGCTGGCCATCGGTCGCGAGGGCCAGAACGCCAGGTTGGCCGCCAAACTCACGGGTTGGCGCATCGACATCCGGTCGGACGCCGCCGAGGATGTCCGCTAAACTACTTCAGGCCGTGTCGCGTGAGCGACCCCCGACACCGGTGCGGACCTGTGTCGGGTGTCGTCAGCGTGATGCGCGTTCCAACTTGGCGCGCTTGGCGCTCGACCGCGCTGCTGTCCCTCCTCGGGTGGTGGTGGATCGCTCGGCACGCCTCGCCGGGCGGGGCGCCTGGGTGCATTGGTGTCACCAGTGCGTCGACCAGGCGATCCGCCGAGGCAACTTGGCCCGGGCCTTCAAGAGAGCGGTTGATGTCCGCGAACTGAAGGGCTTGGACCTACCAGACCAGACCAATCCGTCGAAAGCGGGTGGAGAAGACGATGGACACACGATGAGTGCCCTCTAATGAGTACCCGGCGCTAGACGGCCCGTTCCTGCCTCGGAACGAGCCGAGGACAGGAGCAAAGTGCAAAAGCAGCGCGTCTCCGCGCTCGCGAAAGAGCTTGGAGTCAAGAGCAGTGAGCTGATCGAGGTGATCAGGGGCCTGGGCGAATACGTCAAGGCCGCCTCGTCGACCATTGAGGCCCCAGTGGTGCGCAAGGTCATGGAGGTTTTCCCGCGTCCCGCCGCCTCCCCGACGGACGATGCCGTCGCCCCGCCTTCCGCTCCGCGCCCGCAGTCGGCGCCCGCCACGTCGAGCGAAGACACGGCGAAGCCCGCGGCGACCGCCTCGGCGGGCGTTGTGGCCGAGCCGGATCGGCCGGTTGTCGCCGACGCGGCGACTGGGACGTCTGCGCCGCCCGCGGCGGCGGCGACCGCGGCGGCCGAGCCGCCTGCGGCGGCCGCGCCGGCCGCGGCCACCTTGCCGCCGGCCCCGGTTGTGCCGGCTGTCCCGCCCGCGGCGGCCGCCGAGGCCGTCCCGCCCGCCCCGCCGTCCGCGCCCCCACAGGGCGCGCCGCGCTCCGCGTCGTCTGGCCCGCCCGGTGGCGCGGCTAGGCCCGGGCAACCAGGTCAACCCGGTCAACCAGGTCAACCCGGTCAACCCGGTCAACCAGGTCAACCAGGTCAACCCGCCGCCCGCTCGGGGGCGCCGCGTCCCGCGCCCCGCCAGGGCGTTCCGCGGCCCGGCAACAACCCGTTCGCCTCGGCCCAGGGCATGCGTCCGCCACGGCCGGGCGTGCCCCGCCCGGGCAACAGCCCGTTCGCCTCGGCGCAGGGGATGCCGCGCCCCGGGGAGACCCCCAGGCCGGGTGGGCCCCGGCCAGGCGGCACGCGGCCCAGCCCCGGGATGATGCCTGGGCGCACCTCGCTGGGCCAGGGCGCCGGTCAAAGCCCTGGCGGCGGCCGGACCGGCGCGCCTGGGCGCGGCCGCGGCGCGGGCACGTCCCACGGGGCCGGTCCTGGCGGCGCTGGCGGCTCAGGCGGTCCCGGCGGCGCCGGTGGCCCGGGCGGTCGCGCCCGGGGCGCGGGTGGCCGCGGCCAGACCCAGGGCGCCTTCGGGCGCGGCGGCGGCAGGCCGGCGAAGGGCCGCAAGTCGAAGCGGGCGAAGCGCCAAGAGTTCGAGCAGGCCGACGCCCCGATGCTGGGCGGTGTCCGGGTCCCGCGCGGGAGTGGGACCACGGTGATCCGGCTGCGCCGGGGATCGTCGCTGACGGACTTCGCCGACCGGATCGGGGCGAACCCCGCCGAGCTGGTGACGGTCCTGTTCAACCTGGGCGAGATGGCCACCGCCACCCAGTCCCTCGACGAGGACACGCTCGGCGCCCTCGGCGCGGAGCTCGGCTATGTGGTCGAGGTGGTCTCGCCGGAGGACGAGGACCGCGAGCTGTTGGACCAATTCGACATCGACCTCCAAGGCGAGTTGGACGCCGAGACAGACGATGACTTGAAGCCGCGTCCACCGGTGGTGACCGTGATGGGCCACGTGGACCATGGCAAGACGAAGCTCCTGGACGCGATCCGCCACACCCGGGTGATGGAAGGCGAGTCGGGCGGCATCACGCAGCACATCGGCGCGTACCAGGTGGTCACCGAGCATGAGGGCGCCGAACGTGCCATCACCTTCATCGACACCCCGGGCCACGAGGCGTTCACCGCGATGCGGGCCCGCGGCGCACAGGTGACGGACATCGCCATCCTGGTGGTGGCCGCGGATGACGGCGTCATGCCGCAGACCATCGAGGCGTTGAACCACGCCCAGGCGGCGGGTGTGCCGATCGTGGTGGCGGTCAACAAGATCGACGTCGAGGCCGCCAACCCGCAGAAGATCCGCGCTCAGCTCACCGAATACAACCTGGTGGCGGAGGAGTACGGCGGCGAGACCATGTTCGTCGACGTCTCCGCGAAGCAGCGGGTCGGCATCGAAGAGCTGCTGGAGGCGGTGTTGTTGACCGCGGACGTGGGGCTCGACCTCAGGGCGAACCCCGACAAGGCGGCCCGCGGCGTCGCGATCGAAGCGAACCTCGACAAGGGCCGCGGCCCCGTGGTGACGGCGCTGGTCCAATCGGGCACGCTCAAGGTGGGCGATTCGGTGGTCGCGGGCACGGCCTACGGCTCGGTGCGCGCCATGTTCGACGAGCACGGCGGCGCCGTCGCCGCGGCCACCCCGGCCCGGCCGGTCCAGTTGATCGGTTTGCGGTCGGTGCCGCGGGCCGGCGACACGTTCCTGGTGGCGTCGGACGACAGGACGGCCAGGCAGATCGCGGAGCGCCGCGCGGCGGCGGAGCGCGCCGCGACCCTGGCGAAGCGCCGCAAGCGGATCTCCTTGGAGGATTTCACGCAGGCGCTGGAACTCGGCAAGGTCGAGACGTTGAACTTGGTCATCAAGGGCGATGTGTCCGGCTCGGTGGAGGCGTTGGAGGACGCGCTGCTCCAGATCGATGTGGGCGAGAGCGTCAGCCTCAGGGTGATCCACCGTGGCGTCGGCGCGATCACGCAGAACGACGTGAACCTCGCCGGCGTGGACAACGCGATCATCATCGGCTTCAACGTCCGCTTCGCGGAGCGAGTCGAGGAGTTGGCGGACCGCGAGGGCGTCGACGTGCGGTTCTATTCGGTCATCTACCAGGCGATCGAGGATGTGGAGTCCGCGCTCAAGGGCCTGCTGAAGCCGGAGTACTTCGAGGCTCGGCTCGGCACAGCGGAGATCCGCGAGGTCTTCCGCTCCTCCAAGTTCGGCAACATCGCCGGCTCGTTGGTCCGTTCCGGTGTGATCCGCCGCGGCTCCAAGGCGCGTGTCATCCGGCAAGGCGCCGTGGTCGGGGACAACCTCTCGGTCGACTCGTTGCGCCGGTTCAAGGACGATGTGACCGAGGCTCGTGAGGGCTACGAATGCGGCATCGGTCTGGGCTCGTTCAACGACATCCAGGTCGACGACGTCATCGAGACGTTCGAGATCCGGCAAAAGGAGCGCGTCTGATGCCCGAGTCGCCCCGTCAGCGCCAGGTGGCGGACCGCATCCGTGAGGTGGCGGCCCGCCAACTGGGCGGCCGCGTCAAGGACCCCCGGCTGGGGTTCGTGACGATCACGGAGGTCCGCGTCACCGGGGATCTGCACCACGCCACCATCTTCTACACGGTGTTGGGCAGCCCCGAGGAGCGGGCCGACACGGCCGCGGCGCTCGCGTCCGCCCGCGGTTTGATCCGCTCCAAGGTGGGCCAGGCGCTCGGCTTGCGTCTCACGCCGTCGATCGATTTCCGCCTCGACGAGCTCCCCGAAGGCGCCGGCCGCGTCGACGACGCGCTGCGGGAGGCCCAAGCCCGCGACGCGGCGATCGCCGAGCTGGCGGCCGGCGCGTCTCACGCCGGCGACGCGGATCCGTACAAGCGCCATGACGATCCGCCCGAGCCCGCCGCGTCGTGAGCCGACGCCCGGGCTGGTCGTGCTCGACAAGCCCCAGGGTCTGACGTCACACGATTGCGTGGCGCGGCTGCGTCGCCTCGCGGACGCCAAGAAGGTGGGGCACGCCGGCACGCTGGATCCGTTGGCGACGGGCGTCTTGGTGCTCGGGGTGGGCCGCGCGACCAGGTTCCTGACGTTCTTGGTCGGCCTCGGCAAGCGTTACGCGGCGACCATCCGCCTGGGGCAGTCCACCACGACGGACGATGCCGACGGGGCGCCGACCGGTGGCGCCGTCGCGTCCGCGTTGTCCCCCAGCCGTGTGGAGACGGCGCTGCGGCCTCTGCGCGGCACGCTGCTCCAAGTCCCGAGCGCGCACAGCGCGGTCAAAGTGGGCGGGGTGCGGGCGTACGCCCGCGCCCGGGCTGGCGAGGACGTGGTCTTGCCGGCCCGCCAGGTCGAGGTCAGCCGCTTCGATTTGGTGCGCAGCCGCCGGTTGGGGGACTGGCTGGACCTCGACGTGGTGGTCGAATGCTCGTCTGGGACCTATGTGCGGGCGCTGGCCCGCGACTTGGGCACGGCGCTGGGAGTCGGCGGGCACATCACCGCGTTGCGCCGCACCGCGTTGGGCCCCTTCGACGTGTCCTCGGCCACCACTTTGGAGGCGTTGGCCGAGGACTTCGCGGTGGCGCCGCTCGGGGACGCCGCCGCCCAACTGTTCCCCGTGCTGCGGCTGAACGCCGCGGCCGCGGAAAGCCTGGCCCACGGCCAGCGGCTGCCCTGGTCCGAACCCGTTCCCGCGTCCCCGGCCGGTCCCCGGCTGCGCCACCGCGACACGTCCGACCTGGTGGCGGCCCTCGCTGAAGACGGGGCGTTGGTCGCGCTGGTCCGGCCCGAAGGCCAAGGCGAGGCGGCGCGGTTCCGCGCCGTGGCGGTGTTCCGGTGACCACACGGGTACGACTCGACCTCGGCTACGACGGCGGCGCGTTCCACGGTTGGGCCGCCCAACCCGGCCTGCGCACCGTCGAGTGAGTCCTCGGGGAGGCCCTCGAGCGGATCACCCGCCGCCCCGTGCCTCTGCGTGTGGCCGGCCGCACCGACGCCGGCGTCCACGCCCGCGGCCAAGTCGCCGCCTTCGACTTGACCGAGGCGGAGGTCGGGGCGTTGGCTGGGCGAGCGGACGGCATCGTGCCGCTGGAGGCCCTCGTCAAGCGGCTCAACGCGGTGCTGCCACACGATGTGCGCGTCGTGTCGGCCGCGGACGCGGGACCCGCGTTCGACGCGCGGTTCTCCGCTCTGTGGCGCGAGTACCGTTACCGGATCGCGGACGACGGCGCCGCCAAGACCCCGCTGGAGCGGGGTTTCACGTGGTGGACGGCGCCGCTCGACGTGGCCGCGATGGCTGAGGCCGCCGCGCCGCTCGTCGGGGAGCATGATTTCACGCCGTTCTGTTTGCCGAGGCGGTTCGCCTCGGCGGTGCGACGTGTGCTGGAACTGGATGTGGTCCGGCCGGCCCCGGGGATTGTCGAGATCTGGATCAGGGCGGACGCGTTCGCCCAGCGGATGGTGCGCTTGATCACGGGGGCGCTGGTCAGCGTGGGTCAGGCGCGGCGCCCGCCCCACTGGGTGGGGGATGTCTTGGCGGCCGGCGAGCGGGACTCGTCCGTCCAGGCGGCGCCCGCCCTGGGTCTGGTCTTGGAGCGGGTCGCCTACCCGGAGGGGCAAGAGGCGCTCGCGGCGCAGGCCGAGCGGGCCCGGGTCTACCGGGGGGCTGAGCCCGGGGTGGCTGAGCCCTGAGCCAGCGGCTCAAGCGGCGAGTCGGCGCGTCACTCCTGTTCGTCGAAGAAGGCCGCGATCTCCGCGTCGAGCGCGGCCTCGGCCTGGGCGCGTTCGGCGCGGCGGGTCCAGAAAGTCTCCGGCTCGTCGAGATCCGCGGCGGATGGGAGCATGTCCGGATGCGACCAGAGCCGTTCCCGTTCGACGGGCCCGACGTCGTCCGTGATGGCAGCCCACAACACACCCGCCTGACGGGCCCGGCGCGGCCGCAGCTCCAGGCCCACCAGCGTGGCCAAGGCGTGTTCGGCGGGGCCGCCGGCGGCGCGGCGGCGTCGCATCATCTCGCTGAGCGAGGCCACATCCGGCAAGTTGCGCGCCAGCGCGCGCTCGGTGACCACCGAAACCCACCCCTCGACCAGGGCCAACGCCGTCTCGAGGCGTTCTAGCGCTTGGCGTTGCCGTTCGCTTGGCGCCGGTGTGAACACGCCGGAGGAGAGCGCCTCGCGGAGCGCCTCCGGCGTGACGGGCTCCAGCTCCCGCATCGCCTCCTCCAGGTGGCGAGCGTCGATCTCGATCCCTGCGGCATAGACCTCGACGGCCGCCATCAGCCGGTCGGCGAGCCACGGGACCCGTCCGAACAACCGCGCGTGGGCCGCCTCCCGGGCGGCCAGGAACAACCTGACCTCATCACGGGGCAGGTCGATCTCACCCGCGAAACGGTCGATGGCGTCAGGCAGCAGACCCACCGCGCCGCGCCGCGCCAACGGCAGACCCGTGTCCGAATAGCCGAACACCTCACGCGACAGCAACCCCAGCGCGTGCCCGAGTTGCAAGCCGAACATCCCGCCGGCCACCCGTTCGATCATCTGCGAGGCGCCCCCGGCCAGGTTCGCCAAGGTCGGGTCCGCCGCGACCTGCTCGGCGACCAGCCCCCTCATCGCGTCGCGCATCGACTTGGCGATCGGCGTGGTCAGCTGCTTCCACATGGGCAGGGTCGTCTCGACCCATTCCGCCGCGGACAACGCGTCGGGCGTTCCGGCGCTCGCGGGCAGTTCGGTCGCCTGGTCCAACCAGAGTTCCGCCACCTTCACCGCCTCGGCGATCTGAGCGCGCGCGCGGGGATCGACCGCTCGGTCGGGACCCTCGGCGGCGGCGGTCTCGCGGGCGGCATCGTGCGCCAAATCCCAGTTCACCGCCTCGCCGTCGGGCGTGCCCTGCCACAGGCGCCGCAGGTGAGCGAACAGCGGCGCCACACCGTTCGGATTCTCTTTCAGGCCGACGGCCTCAAACATGGCCGCGGGGTCGATCCCCGCCTCGGCGGTCCGCTCGATCATCTCTTCGGCGGCCTCGCCGAACAACGCGCGCATCACCTCCATGAGTTCGGGCGGCAGGTCGCGCCAGCTGGCGCCGGAATCGTCGGACATCAGTCCCCCTTCAACCTTGGTTAGTCCAACGGTAGCAATCTGGGGGACAATGGCCGGGTGTCTTCCCTCGAGCCGCCGTCCGATCCCGTCCCCCGAGTGCGGTCCAAACTGGCGCCCAGCTCGGTGACGTTTGGGGCCGCCTTCGTCGTGTCGATGGTCACCTTGGGGCTGTTGTCCTACCTGCCCATTCCGTATGTCTTGGAGGGGCCGGGTCCGACAGTCGACGTGCTCGGGTCGACCGACGGCCATGAGTTGATCCAAGTCCCGGGCGAGCCGTCGCATCCCGTGACCGGCGCCCTGTTGTTGACGACCGTCGTCGCCCACGGCTCCGACCTGGGTTCGCTTTCGGCGTGGCAGCTGATCACCGGCTATTTCAACGCTTCGGAGGCGTTGCTGCCCTACGACGTGGTCTACCCGCGCGATTCGACCGCCGAGGAGCGGCAGGCGTTGTCCGAACAACAGATGCTCTCGTCGCAGGAGACCGCGACCGCCGCCGCGTTGCAGCACCTCGGGATGGACATCGGTGTGGTCGTCGAGGAGACGCGGAGCGAGTCGGCCAAGGAGGTTTTCCAAGTCGGCGACCGGTTCGTCACCGTGGGAGGCGCCCCGATCCACAGTTTCGCGGACCTGCAGCAGACCATGGCGGACGTCGAACCCGGCGCAGTCGTCGATGTCGTCGTCCTGCGGGCGGGCGTCGAGCGGACGCTTAGCGCGGCCACGACCACGGGGGATTCCGGCGAGGCGGTCTTCGGCCTCGGGGTCGGCCTCGATTTCCCCGTGGACGTCGAATTCGGGGTCGATGACATCGGCGGCCCGTCTGCGGGCGCGATGTTCGCCCTCGGGATCATCGACAAGCTCGGTCCCACGGACTTGGCGGCGGGGCACGTCATCGCCGGCACCGGCACAGTCGAGCAGACCGGCGCGATCGGCGCGATCGGCGGGATCGAACAGAAGATGATCGCCGCGCGGCGCGACGGCGCCGAGGTGTTCTTGGCGCCCGCGGACAACTGCGCGGAGGTGGTCGGGCATGAGCCAGCCGGCTTGTTGATCGTCAAGGTCGCCACATTGGACGATGCCGTCGCCGCATTGGCCGAGATCGCCGCCGGCGACGCGGATCGCACGCCGCGTTGCGGCTGACGGGCCGTTGACGGCATCGTTCCTCAGCTTGGTGTGTGAGTATTGACTCCGTGTTTTCCATCAACTTGCCTCCAAGGCCGCCCAGACCATCACGTCCCGCCTCGCCCCGCGAGCCCAGAGGAGTGCCGTTGCGGCGTTCGCCGCTCGTCTGGACCATCGGGATTCTGCTGGTCCTAGTTCTGGCGCTGTTCGCCGCGTCACAGATCTGGACCGAGGTGTTGTGGTTCGACCAGCTGAACTACCTCCACATTTTCACCACCCAATGGGTGGCGCGGATCGTTTTGTTCGTGATCGGCGGCGTGGTGATGGCCGCAGCGGTGTGGGCGGCGTTGTTCACCGCTTACCGCGTCCGGCCCATCTACGCTCCGACAGCCGATTCGGAGCAGGTTTTGGAACGCTACCGGGCGCAGTTCGAACCGTTGCGGCGGCCCGCGTTTGTGCTGGCGCCGATCGTCTTCGGTCTGTTCGCGGGCGCCAACGCCTCGGCACAGTGGCAAAAGGTGCTGCTGGCGCTGAACGGGACCTCATTCGGCGAGGTGGACCCGTACTTCGGGATCGACGTCTCCTTCTATGTCTTCAAGCTCCCCGCGATTCGCTTCGGGGTGTCGTTCCTGATGGCCGCTGTCGCGATCGCTTTGGTCGCGGGCCTCATCATGCACTATCTGTACGGCGGCATCCGCGCTGGGAGCGGTATACGGGATCGGCTGACGCGGCCGGCGCGGACGCAACTGGGCGTCACCGCCGCGATTCTCACGCTGCTGCTGGGCGTCCAATACTTCCTGGACCGTTACCTGATGCTGTCCCAAACGAGCGCGAGCGGCGCCGACGGGGCGGGTTACACCGCGATCCACGCGAACATGCCGGCCAAACTGATTCTGGCGTGCATCGCGGTGTTTGTGGCGGTGATGTTCGGGGTGGCCGCTTGGCGCGGCGATTGGCGGTTGCCGGCCACCGGGCTCGGGCTCATGATCCTGTCCGCGGTGGTGGTCGGCTGGGCTTATCCGGCGCTGATCCAAAACTTCTCGGTGAAACCATCCGAGCTGGACAAAGAACGGCAGTACATCCAGTGGAACATCGAGGCGACGCGGCACGCCTTCGGGATCGATGACGTCGAGGTGAAGGCGTACAACGCGGAGACGGGCGTCGACCCGGGAGCGCTCAGGGCGGACGCCGACTCCACCGCCCAGATCCGGTTGCTCGACCCGACCGTGGTGAGCCCCACCTTCAGGCAAAGGGAACAGAATAAGCAGTATTACGACTTCCCCCAGGTGTTGTCCGTCGACCGTTACGGGATGGAGGGCGAGAAGCAAGACACGGTGATCGCGGTGCGCGATCTGAAGGTCTCAGGGATCGACAACCCCAACTGGGTCAATCTGCACACTGTCTACACCCACGGCTACGGTGTGGCCGCGGCGTACGGCAACACCACGGATGAGTCGGGCTGGCCGGAGTTCTTCGAGGGCGGCATCCCGGCCTCGGGGGCGTTGGACGTCGACGAGCCGCGAGTGTACTTCGGCACCGCCTCGCCGAGCTATTCGATAGTGGGCGGCGGGCCGGACGATCCTGCGGTGGAGCTGGACTATCCGTCTGACGAGGCGGATGCCGGGCAAGTCAACATCACCTATTCGGGGAACGGCGGCCCCAGCGTCGGCTCGCTGCTGAACAAGGTGCTCTACGCGCTGCGGTTCGGCTCGACCAACATCTTGTTCTCTGACAACGTCCGGCCTGAGTCGCAGATCTTGTATGACCGCGACCCGTTTGTGCGCGTCCAGAAGGTGGCCCCTTACCTGACGCTGGACGAGAGGGTCTACCCGGCGGTGGTCGACGGACGGATCGTCTGGATCGTCGACGGCTACACCACCACCGACGCCTATCCGTACTCGGAACACCAGTCGCTCGGCTCGGCGGCCCTCGACTCGATCAGCACCCTGAACAACGTGGCCGGAATCAATTCGGTGGAGGCCCAGACGGTCAACTACCTGCGGAACTCGGTCAAGGCCGTGGTCGACGCTTATGACGGCACGGTCACGCTCTACGCCTGGGACACCGAGGATCCGCTGCTGAAGGCCTGGACGTCGATCTATTCGAGTCCCTTGGAGCCGATCGCGAACATCTCCGGCGACCTGATGAGCCATCTGCGCTATCCGGAGACGCTGTTCAAGGTGCAGCGCACCATGCTGGCCCGCTACCACGTGACGGACGCGGGCTCGTTCTTCGGCGGCCAAGACTTCTGGAAGACCCCGAACGATCCCACCAAAGAGGCCACGATCCAGCAGCCGCCTTACTATTTGACCCTCAAGATGCCGACCCAGGAAGAGGCGGTGTTCTCGCTCAGCTCGACCTATATTCCGGCTGGCGCCAGCTCGGGTGGGGCGAACATCCTGAAGGGCTTCCTGGCGGTCGACTCCGAGACCGGGAGCACGCCCGGCGAAGTCGCGGCCGATTACGGAAAGATGCGGCTCCTGCAATTGCCGCAGGGCACATCTATCGCCGGGCCCGGCCAAATCCAGACCACGTTCGAGACGAATGACAAGGTGAAGAACCAGATTCGTTTGCTGCAGGACGCGGGAACGGAGGTGGTCCGCGGGAATCTTCTGACATTGCCTGTCGGCGGCGGGCTGCTCTATGTGCAGCCCTTGTATGTGCAAGCCACATCAGGCACCGCGTTGCCAGCTTTGCGGAAGGTGGTGGTCGGGTTCGGGGACGACAGGGTCGGCATCGCCGACACGCTGGCCGCGGCGCTGAACGACGTCCCGGAGCCGACAGAGGTCACACCGCAGGAGCCGACTGGTGATGTGGACACTCCGGACGGCGGCGAGTCGCCGGGCGCGGAGCCGTCCGCCTCGGCCTCGCCTTCCGGGGACGCCACTGCGCCGGTGGACCCGGGGGAGCTGACCGGACTCGACAAGGCGATCGACGACGCGCTGAAGGCCAGTCAGGCGGCGGAGTCAGCCATGCGGGCCGGCGACTGGGACGCCTGGGCCAAGGCCCAAACGGATCTGCGGGCGGCGCTCGAAGCTCTCGAGGCGGCGCGCGGCTCGGTGACCTAGGCGTCGCGACCGCGGCCCAGGGCCGATGCCGTGGGGTGGATGGACGGCATCGGCCACTGGGCTGACGGGGACTTCATCAGACGCCAGCGAGGCGGGCTGATCGGATGCCGGGCGATCTGTCCGTCCGTCCGTCCGTCTTGCCTCGGTTGGGGGTTTTCACCTAGACTGTCGGGGCTGAACAACGCGGGGTGGAGCAGTTCGGTAGCTCGCCGGGCTCATAACCCGGAGGTCGCAGGTTCAAATCCTGCCCCCGCTACCAATGACAAGCCGTCTGACGTGCCGAAACGTGGACGGCCGCGGGCGCGTTCGCGCCTGACGGGCTTAGCTGGCGCGAGGCTCGTCGCTCCAGTCCTCCACGATTAGACCGGGCACTCCTGCGAACTCACTGGCGTCGGTCGTGACGAGCGTGGCGCCCAGGGACAGAGCGGTGGCCGCGGTCAGGAGATCGTTCGGGCCGATGGGCGTCCCCGCCTCTCGCAGAGCTTGGCGGACGGCCGCATGATGCTCGGCGGCTGAGGCGTCGAACGGCGCGGCGTCGATGCCGTCGATGAGCCCGCGGACGGCGTCGAGCGCCTTGGCCGAGCCGAGCCGCCTGGCGGCGAACAACAACTCGGCGGCGACGACAGTCGGGATTCTCACCTGGTCGGGATCAGCCGTCAGGAGCCGGCGGCCCGCCTTCAGGGACGTTCCCCTGAGCAGTTCGACGCAGACGCGGGTGTCGAGCGCTATCACGAGCCGCTCCTGACTGAACCCGCCGCTGGCAGCGTCTCGTTTGGCGCCTCGAGCGGCTCGTCGCGCAAGGAGCCGAGCAGATCCAACAGGGGTGTCGGCCAAAGCCGGCGCTTCAACGTGAGGCGCTGGTTGGCGAAAGCGGACAAAGACAAGCCCTCGCGGGTCGCCGCGACTTTGGCCGCGTCAATCACCGCCTCCACGAGCTCGGTCTCGTCTGCGCCGGATCGCAGGGGGCGCCGACCGCCGCGCCCCGTCGGACAGTTCACACTGCGCAGGGCAGGTAGGCGCGCGGCCTACTGGTGGCGAGCGCGATCTCGTGGGCTTCGGCGGCCGTGACTTGGTCGATGGCGGCGAGTTGGGCTAGGAGGTTTCCGAGGCTGGTGGCTTCGGCCGGACCGGCCTGGACGGGTCGGCGGGTGATGTCGGCGACGAGTTGGCACAGGAGGTGATTGTGAGCGCCGCCGCCGATCAGCCGGATCGTGTCGACCGTGCGCCCGGTGACGTGTTCGAGGTTGGTGGCGACCTCCAGATAGGCGTGCGCGAGCGACTCGAGTATGACTCTGACGACGGCGCCGGGTGTGTCGAGCTCGGTGTGGTGGTCGCGGCGGGCGGCGGCGCGGATCGCGGCGGGTAGGTCTCCCACCGTCGCATAGACCGGGTCGTCGACGTCGATGAGCGCTCGCCCGGCCGGAACGGCTGCCGCTTGCGCCAGCAGTTCGCCTAAATCCGCGTTGGTGTGTTCGCGCTCGAGCTGACGTTGAGTCTGTTGGATCATCCAGAGCCCTGTCAGGTTCCGGGTGACCCTGATCCCGCCGTCGACACGGGCTTCGTTGGTGAGGCCCGCGCGTAGCGCCGCCTCGCCCAGGACGGGCTTGTCGGCTGGAACGCTCAGCACCGACCACGACCCGCACGATGCGACCATCGTGTTCGCCGCGCCGGCCAGCAGAGCGGCATGGGTGGCGGCGGCGGTGTCGTGGGTTCCAGCGCGGACCACGGTCAAGGGCTCCAACCCGTGGCAGGCGGGCAGGTTCGGATCCAGTTCGCCGACCGCGGTGAGTTCTGGGCTGATCGGTGGTAGCCGCTCCGGGTCGATGCCGACCGCCTCGACCAGTTCGGGATGCCACAGCGCGCCGCCGGGTCGCGTCAGGCCGCTGGTCGAAGCGATCGCTTGGCTGGCGCCGAACTGGCCGGTCAAGAGGTGAGCGAACAGGTCGGGGAGAAGCATCAGCCGTGCTGCGACGGGCGGCGGATTGGCCGCGATCTGGGCGGCGGTGGTGATCGGGGACGGCGCGGCGCCAGTCAACTCGAACATCCGCTGGGCCCCTATCAGCCGGTCGAGGAGCGCGGCGCCACGGGCTACGCCAGGGTCGCGGTGACAACTCAACTGTCCGACCAGCCGCCCGGTCGGTTCGACCCAGCCATAATCCACACCCCAGGTGCTGATCGCGGCGCAGACGCAACGCCCGCCGTGGCGGCGGGCGGCGGCCTGGACGGCCCCGATCCCGTCCCTCAACCCCTCGGCCAGCGCCGCGGCATCCCACACGAGCCGTCCGGCATGTTCGAGGGGTCGGTGATGGAACCGGTGGACTTCCCGCATGGCGAGCCGGCCACCGTCCCAACTGCCCAACACGACTCGGCCGGACGAGGACCCGTAGTCCACCGCGACGAGGTGGAGTTCGTGACGGGAGCGCCGCCCGCCGTTCAAGCCGCCCATCAGGCCGCCCCGCGACGGGCGTGCCAGTGACGCGGGAGGCGGCCCAATGGTGACGCCTCCCGCGCCGTTCGGCTCGCTCGGGGTCTCACCGGTAGACCGGCCCGAGCGTGGCACACGCCCGATAGTCGGCGGCTTCCGGCTGGTCCGTTCCGAACAGGCCCCACATCCGGGGACGGAACAGCGCCCCGGGCTCTAGGTTGTGCATCGCGACCGGGATGCGCAACATCGCGGCGAGAGTCACCAGGTCCGCGCCGATGTGCCCAAAGGTGATCGCGCCGTGGTTCGCGCCCCAGTGGTTCATCACCTCGTAGGTGGATGTGAACGCGCCGTGTCCCGTCAACCGGGGCGCGAACCACGTGGTGGGCCATGTCGGGTCGGTGCGTTGATCCAACACGTCGTGGACTTGAGGCGGCAAGCCGACCGTGACGCCTTCCGCGATCTGAAGCGCCGGACCCAGCCCCTTCACCAGGTTCAGGCGGCACATCGTGACCGGCATCGCGGGATCGGACAAGAACCGTGTCGAGAAACCTCCGCCCGGGAAATACTCTCGGTTCGCGGGATGGAACGTCACCCTCGACATGGCCGTGTCCACCGTGGCCTGGTCCAACTCCCAGAACGGCCGCCATCCGCTGGCGGTGATCGCGTCCAAACTCCCCGAACCGGAGTTGATCAGATGGATCAACCCGTCCGAGGCGTCCCCGTCCAGCCTGTGGCCCGCGACCCGTTCGACCGCTCGGGGGCTCCAGTATGTGCGCACGTCCGCGAACAACTGACCCCGCCCGGTCAGCAGGTGACCGAACAGCATGGACACCCCATTCAGCGAGTCGTTCTCGGTGGCGAGGATCTTCGGGCGACGTGGGCCCGACCAGTCGAACGAACTGTTCAGGATCGTCTCCGCGAAGTCCCCGTTCGGGTGGCCGTCCGTCCACTGCCGTTGCCCTTGGAAGCCTGCCACGATGGCGTCGTGGCCCTGGGCCTCCTCCATGTGCCCGAGTTCGGCGAGCCGTGGGTTGCCTTCCATCAGGTCGGCGAGCACCAGCGTCATCTTGACCACGTATTCCCATTGGGCGGCGTGCTCGCTGGAGGACAGGACCAGGTCCGGCCGGTTGTTGTCGAAACCCTGCACGCACCGTCGGCGCGCCCACCCGAGCGCGCGGACGGCGACGTCCGGGTCGTAGATCCCTTGGTCGATCCGCCGGGAGACCTCCGACATGTCGACATACTCGTTCCGCATCCCCAAATAGTCGAAAAAGAAATCATCTTTCACGACCGAGCCCGCGATCCCCATCGACACCGAACCCACAGACAGATATGACCGGCCGCGCATCTGGGCCACCGCCAAACCCGCCCGAGCGAACCGGGTCAAAGCCGCGGCGACATCCCTTGGGATCGCCAGGTCTGAAGAGTCCTGCACATCGTGGCCGTAGACCGCGAACGCGGGGATCCCGCGCTGCGCGTAAGCCGACATCACCGCCGCCAAATACACTGCGCCGGGCCGTTCTGTTCCGTTGAATCCCCACACCGCGTGCGGCATCGTCGGATCGAGATCCATCGTCTCGGTGCCGTAACACCAACACGGCGTCACCGTGATCGTCAAACCCACTCCCGCCGCCGCGAATTTCTGCGCGCAGGCGGCCGCCTCCACCACCCCGCCGATCGTCGTGTCAGCGACCACACACCGCACAGGCTGGCCGTCCCGGTACCGCAGCGCGCCTGAAAGCAACTCCGCCACTGCTCGCGCCTGCGCCATGGTTTGACCCTCCAGCGACTCCCGCACCCCACGCCGGCGCCCGTCAATCGTCGGACGGACGCCGATGACTGGATAAACATCCATCAGTCGAACTCCTCTCGTTGTGTCTCACGTTGAAAAACATCGGCGGTCCCGCATCTCAAAACGGCTGTCCATAACCGCCCAGACGAACCGTCACATCCTCGATTTGTTGGTTCGTCAACACCGTTGGGCGGCCGGCCGCGGCCGCCATCAACCACACCCGGCATTGCCACTCCAACACCTCGGCGCGTTCCAGGGCGTCTTCCAGAGACGCGCCCACCGTCAAGGCGCCGTGGTTCGCGAGGAGACACGCCGAACGGCCCAGCATCGCCGCGGTGGCGGCAGCCGCCAGCTGTGGCGTCCCGAACGTCGCATAGGCCGCCACTCGGACGGGGCCGCCCATTCCCGCCAGCGCGTAATGAATCGATGGCAGCTCCGTCACCAGGGTCGACACCGCTGTGGCCGCCGGGCTATGAGTGTGCACCACCGCTCGGACGGCTTCGCCGTGCCCGATGCCGTCCGGTTCGGTGTCCGCGCCGCCGTGCTCGGCGCCGTCCCCGCCGTGCCGGTACATCGCCAGGTGCATCGCCAACTCGCTCGTCGGCGCGCGCCGGCCTGCCACGACGCGCCCAGCCGGATCGACCTCCACCAGGTCAGCCACCGTCATCGCGTCGTAGCGGACACCCGACGGCGTCACCACCACCCGATCGGGTTCCAGTAGCGCCGACACGTTCCCAGCCGTCCCCACGACTAAGCCGTCGCGTCTGAGTCTGCGACAAGCCTCGACGACAGCTGACCTGGGGTCGTCCGACGCCGCCGCGGTCATATGCCGGTCTCGCGTCGGCGCCGCCTGAGGCAGGCGCCCGCCACGACTAGTCCGAACCCCACGATCAGCAGCCCACCCACGATCGCGCCGGTGCGCGGCAGCGAACCTCCGTCGTCAGGGGGTTGCCCTGTGTCGGTGGCGGACGGTCCGGTCACGCCCCCGCCGCTCGGGCCGGTCGGGGTGGCTGAAGCGCCCGCGCTCGTCGAGGACGGCCCCGTGGGCGAGGTCTCGGTCGATTCCGGCCCGATCGAGACGTCCACGACGACGTCGTCCGAGTAGGCGGCCCGCGGCCAGCCGAACTCCAAACCCGCGACCACCGCGGCGATCATGACCAGCCAAAATAGCCATCTGCGGCGGACTTGGCCGCCGGTTCCATCCATCATCGGCCTGTCTCCTGTTCTAAACGGTCGCCCTCAAACCGGTCGATCTGTTCTGCGGGGTTCGCGGGGTCCGGGGGGTCCACGGGGTCCACGGGGTCCGGGGTGTCCGGGGTGTCCGCGGGGTCCGCGGGGTCCGGGGTGTCCGGGGTGTCCGGGGTGTCCGGGGTGTCCACGGGGTCCGCGGGGTCCGGGGTG
>JAITLE010000279.1 GCA_031278075.1 Bifidobacteriaceae bacterium
GACCTGGGACGCCGATGCCGTCCAAGGCGCCGAAGCCCCCCGCGCCGCCAGTCTCCGCCACCGCGCCGCCCGCCTCCGCCACGGCGCCGCCCGTTTCCGCCACGGCGCCGCCCGTCTCCGCCACGGCGCCGCCAGCCCCCGCCACGGCGCCGCCAGCCTCCGCCACTGCGCGGCCAGTTTCCGCCACTGCGCCGCCAGTTTCCGCCACCGCGCCGCCAGCCTCCGCCATCGCGCCGCCAGCCTCCGCCGTGGCGCGGCGCGGCACAGACACGAACACTTTGAAACCGCCCTCGAACGCCAGCCGCGACACACCGCCGAGCGCTCGCGCCCGCTCCTCGATCGTCGCCAGCCCCATGCCGCGGCCTGTGGCCCACCACCCAGCTGGGGCCGGGCCGGCGGTCGCGACGGGCCGGGACCCGTCATCGTGCACCGTCAGCTGATACAAACCGGGCCGCTCCGCCACCGCGATCCGCACCGAACCCGCGTCCGAATGCCGCAGCGTGTTCGCCACCGCCTCCCGCGCGATCGCGATGAACGCCCGCGCGACCGGCGGGGACACGTCGCTCGCCTGGTGGTCCACAGCGACACGCAACCGCGTCCCCTCCCCGAGCGCGGCCAGGCTCGCCTCCAAATCCAACGCCTCGTCGGCGAGGTTGTGGACACTCAAGCGGATCGTGTCCATCGCCTCGTCGAGGGTGGCGGCCAGGGGCGCCAACCGCTCCGCCAGCGCCGGTTCCGCCACCGCCAGCGCCTGGGTCTGCAACAGCGACCGGGTCAGGAGATGCCCCGCGTTGTCGTGGATCTCGCGGGCGATCCGAGAACGCTCGTCGGCGGTGGCGAGCCGCACCTCGAACTCGCGCCGCTCAGCCAGATCCGCGTTCGCGGCCAACAACCGCTGCGACGTCGCGCTCAACCGGTCGCGCAGCTCACGGTACGCCTCGAGCGCCGCGCCGGAACGTGCGGTGCGCCACGCCAACACCTCGACGATCCCGACAAACACGGCGCTCATCGCCAGGAGCGTCCCGGGAGCTCGCCCCAGACAGCCGACCAAGGCCACGGCGGGCGCGAGGCGCCACGCCCAACCGAGGGGCGCCAGGTCCGAGGCCATCAGCGGCAACCAGACCACGGCGGGCGGCCACGCCAGGCAGGCGGCGCACGCGCCGACGGGCAAGAGACGCCACCAGCCGCCCGAGCGCAACTCCGCCGCCGCGGCGACCAACACCGCCGCCAAGGAGGCGACCACGGCCGCGGCGTCGGCCTCCGCGCCGTCGCCCGCCACCACGGCGGCCACAACACCCAAAGCCAGCGCGACCAGCTTGTCGACGATGCGCTCCACCGGACCAACCTACTGCGCTCCGGCGCGGCGGGAACCAACGTCAATCGTGACAAACGTCACCCCCGACGCGGCCCGTCCATGACGCGCGGCACTCCCGCCACCCGCCCGACGGCGGCCAGACTGGGGGCCGAACAACTCGCAAGGGAGGCCCCATGAACGTGGTCGAAGTCAACGACCTGGTCAAACGCTATGGCGAGGTCGTGGCGCTGGACCACTTCGACCTCAGCATCGCCCAAGGCGAGATCTTTGGGCTGCTCGGCCCGAACGGGTCCGGCAAGACCACGGCCATAAACTGCGTCTTGCAGCTGCTGACCTATTCCAGCGGGCGGATCGACTTGTTCGGCGAGCCGATGGGCGCCACCCGCTACGACCTCAAACGCCGCATCGGAGTGGTGCCACAGCAGGTCGCGGTGTTCGCGGAGCTGAGCGTCGCGGAAAACATCGACTATTTCTGTTCGCTTTACGTCCGCGACGAGACTCGGCGGCGGGAGCTCGTCGCCGCGGCGATCGAATTCGTCGGCCTGCGGAGTTACGCGAAATTCCGGCCCAAAAAGCTCTCCGGCGGATTGGCGCGCCGCCTCAACATCGCGTGCGGAATAGCCCACCGCCCGGAGTTGATCATCCTCGACGAGCCGACCGTCGCCGTGGATCCGCAAAGCCGCAACGCGATTCTCCAAGGCGTCCAACGCCTCCGCGGCGAAGGCGCCACAGTGGTTTACACCAGTCATTATATGGAAGAGGTCGAACAGATCTGCACACGCGTCATGGTCATGGACAAAGGGCGAGCGGTCGCGGTCGGGACACCGAACGAGCTCAAGTCCATGGTCGGAATCGGCGAACGGATCCGCGTGGAGTTGGACGCGCCGGACGATGCCGTGCTCGCGGCCGTCCGGCGGCTGCCCCACACCCAACATGCCACGTTGAGCGGCACGACGTTGCAGCTCACGTGCGCCCACGGCGCGCAAAACCTGAGCGAGGTGCTCGACGCGCTGACCGCCGCCGGCACGGCCTACGGGAAGGTTTACGCCGAACCGCCCACGCTGAACGACGTGTTCCTCGAGCTGACCGGCGCCGAACTGAGGGATTGACATGCACGCTTTCTCCTACGCCCTCAAGACGATGGCCCGAGACAAATCCGTCGCTTTCTGGTCGGTCGCTTTCCCGTTGGTGTTGACCACGCTGTTTTATTTCGCGTTCGGATCGCTCGACGATTCGTACCGGGCGGAACCGGTCGGCATCGTCGTGGTGGACGATTCTTTTTATCGGGCCGCGCCTGGGCTCGCCGCCACTATCACGAGCGCCGCCGAAGGAGACCAGCCGTGGCTGGAACCCGTTCACGTCGGATCGGCGGCTGAGGCGGAACGGCTGGTGGCCGGCGGCGGCTATTACGGCTATGTGGCGGCCGAGCCGGCCGGGGGCGCCTCTTATCACCGGGACTGGCGGTCATACAACGAGATGGATCCCGGGCACGAGACCGTGGCCGCGGTGCTCGACGCCTACTTGAAGAACGCCAGCTTGTTCGCGGAGCTGGGCGCCGGAGCGCTGGAACCGGCTGTCGCCGCCGCCCTCGCGGAGACGCCGACTTTCTCCGAGCCGGTGCGGCTCACCGCCAACCCGCCAAGCGACTCGGTGCGCTATTTCTATGCGGCGTTGGGCTTCGCGGCGCTGATGATGTGCAATTTCGCGATGCAAGGCGTGCACAGGCTGAAAGCGAACCAGTCGGCGCTGGCGGCCCGGCGGAGCTTGGGCGCGCGGGGGGGCCTCAGCTTCGCGGCGCCGACTCTGGGCGCGGCGTGGCTGCTCTCGTTTGGGACGCTGATGCTCGGGTACCTCTACATGCGGTTCCCGTTGCGCGTGGACTTCGGCGGCCAAGACCTCGCGATAATCGCGACCCTGCTGGCCGCCGCCCTGACTGGGACGGCCGTCGGGGGAGCGATCGGATCCTTGCCGCTGCCGATCGGCGCGCTCTCGGGCATCAGCGCGACCATGGCGTGTGTGCTGTCGCTGTTCGCGGGCCTCTACGGCCCCGGCAGTCAGGCGTTGGGCGATGCCGTGACGCGAGCGGCCCCGTGGGCGGGGTGGATCAACCCCGCGCGGGAGACCTACGACGCGCTGTTCAGCCTCTATTGCTACGGCACGTTCAACCGGGCGGCGGCCGCCCTCGTCCACCTTGCCGCGGTCGCGCTGGTCCTGTTCGCGGTGACGGCTCTGACGCTCAGGAGGACCCGCTATGAGCATCTTTAGGACCGCGTTGCGGCTGGTGGCACGCCGGCCGATCCTCCCGGCGGTCCACCTCGGCGTGCTGGGGTTGATCGGCGTGGTCTTCGCGGGCGCGTCCGCCACTGTGGGCGGCGCCACCGAGATCGCCGAGGCCAGGCCGACAGTCGCGGTGGTCGACCGCGATGATTCCGAGCTGTCCAGGGCTCTGACCAGTTACCTTGAGCGCCGGGGCACACCCGTGGCGATCGGCTCGACGCTGCGGGATGTGCAAGACGCGACCGTGGCGGCCCAGATCTCGTATATCGCGATCATCCCGGAGGGCTACCAGGACGATTTCGTGGCCGCGGCCGGAGCGGACATGGCGGACGGCGGCGCGGAGGCGAACGCGGGGGCGAACGCGGGGGCGAACGCGGGGGCGGCGGACGGCATCGTGCGCGCTGAGAGTGACGCTCCGCCGAAGCTGGAGACGGTTGTGACGCTGGCCTCGGCGCACAGTCGGTACATGGATCAGCTCGCGGACACGTATTTGCGGCTCGTGCGGGCGTCGTTGATCGCGGGCGGTGACGGCCTCGACGCGGCGCTGGCGCGCGCGGAACGGCTGTCGGATGTGACGGTCGCGCAGACGGTCGTGACGAAACCCGCGGCGCAGGCCGACACGCTGCTGTTCAACGCCTATCTCGGTTATGCCGCGTATCCGTTGACCGCCGGGATTCTGGTGCTGGCCGGCCTGATCTTCCACTCGTTCCAAACCGGTGAGCTGCGGCGGCGGAACCTGGTGGCGCCCGTCTCGCCTTCGCGGATGACGGCGGGGATCGCGGCGGCGGTGGTCGCGGTGTGCGTGCTCGGCTGGGCGTGGGAGAGCGTGCTCGCGTTCACGCCTGCGGTGGGCGCGCAGGACGTGCTCGCCGCCGCGCCCGGCGAATTCGTGTTGGCGCTGGCCGCCACCCTGGTTTACACGGCGGCGCCCCTGGCTCTGGGCTTCTTCGGGGCACAACTCGGCATGGGCTCGAACGCGCTGAACGGGTTCGGGACGATCGTCGGGTTGGCGTTCGCGTTCCTCGGCGGACTGGTCACCGTGGGGATCACGCCAAGCGGGGCGATGGCCGCGATCGGGCCCTTCCTGCCGACCTATTGGCACGGGCGGGCCATCGCGGCGGCCGGGGACGCCGCCAGCGGAACGGCCGGCGGCCTGTGGACGTATCTTGGCGCGCTGGGCGTGGAGGTGCTGTTCGCGGCCACCTTCGCGGCGCTCGGCCTGCTGGCGGGCCAACTGCGCCGGCAGACCGCGGACGCTGGCGGGCTGCCGCTCGAAGAGGACTAGGGCCGAAAGACTGGGGCCGTCGGCGCCGCGGGGCCTCGGGGCCTCGGGG
>JAITLE010000097.1 GCA_031278075.1 Bifidobacteriaceae bacterium
GGGTCTGCGGCCAGCGCGTCGTAGGCGGCGGCGACCTCCTGGCGCAACCAGCTCTCGAGCGCGCGGTCGCGGCTGAGCAACGTGCGCAGACCGTCGCGGACAACTTCGCTTTCGCTGGCGTACGCGCCGGACCGCACCCGTTCACGCAGCGCGTCCGCCATCTCGATGGGAAGGGTGATGCTGAGCTGGCGGGTGGTTCGCATGCCGGGTCTCCAATGGTCGATAGGATTCCCTCCTGTCTCCTTCCGGAGGCGGCGAAACCTGGTGTCCGCCGTACTGTGATCGGCAACGACGTGCGGATCCGCGAGAACGCGGTTGTCCGATGCCGCGCGCCAAGTTCCAGCACCGCCGCGGTTCCACCAGCGGGCTCGTCCGGGTTCAGCCGGACGCGGGCTGAGCAGCGGGATCATGGCGACGCTCGGGATGCGGCCAGGCCGGGGCGGCGGATCACAGCCTGGTCGCCGAGCGCTTCGATCCCGTCGCTGGGGCCCCGAAGCGCCGGCCGCGTCGCGGTCGCCCGCTGACCCGCGACTTCCATTGAGCGGGCCGCTCGCGCGCGGAACACGGCCTCAGGCACCGCCTTCCGACCGCCGAGCGGGGCGCGGGCGGGCGCGAGCCCAAGCTCCGCGCGGCATCGTGCGCCGAACCGGCCGTCAAAGCGGCGCCCCGGACCTTCGATTCGCCCTGCGGGTAGCTGTGCGCTTTTCGGCCATGAAGTACCCAGGGGCCCAACCATCGGCGGCGAGGCGGTAACCTCGAACAGGTTCTGTTCGCTCACCCGACCCCAGAAGGCTCCCCCGTGTCATTGCCGGCCTGGTCAATGCTCCCGTTCGTGGCGCTGCTCGGCTGTATCGCGGTTCTGCCGCTGATTCCCGCCACCGCCCCGTACTGGGAACGCAACCGTTGGAAGGCGGCCGTCTCGCTGGCGCTCGGGGCGCCGGTCGGGCTGTGGATCTGGTTCGGCGTCGACCGGCGCCTGGTCGAGCACTCGATGTCCGAATACGCCCAGTTCATAGCGCTGCTGGCGAGCCTGTTCGTGGTCTCCGGGGGCATCTTTGTGGCCGGCGACCTGAAGGCCACGCCGCGTAACAACACCATCCTGCTGGGCGCGGGCGCGCTGCTGGCGTCCTTCGTCGGCACCACCGGCGCGGCCATGCTGCTGATCCGCCCGATCCTGAACACCAACGCCCAGCGCCGCCACAAGTCCCACACGGTGGTCTTCGCCATCTTGATGGTCGCGAATTGCGGCGGTCTGCTGACCCCGCTCGGCGACCCGCCGCTGTATGTGGGGCTGATGCGCGGGGTCCCGTTCGCCTGGACTTTCTCATTGTTTTGGCCTTGGGTCTTCGTCAACGGCTTGTTGGCGTTCACCTATTTCGCGCTCGACACGCGCCTTTACGCGACGGAGCCGCCCGATGCCGTCGCCGCCGACCAGGCCGCCGTCGCCCCGCTGTCGTTGCGCGGCGGCCACAACATCGTCTGGCTGGCGGTCATCATCGCCTCGGTCGCGTTCCTCGGCGAATGGCCGCTGGCGAAAGTGGCCGCGCAAGCCGCCGCCGCCGCGGCGTCGTTCGCCTTGACGCCCCGGCGCGTCCGCTTCGGCGACAACGAGTTCGCCTGGAGCCCGATCATCGAGGTGGCGGTCCTGTTCGCGGGCATTTTCCTGACCATGATCCCGGCCCTTCAGATACTTCGGGCCGAGGCCCGCAACTTGCCGTTGAACGAGTACACCTTCTTCGGTTTCACCGGCGCGCTCTCGGCGGTGCTCGACAACACGCCCACCTACCTGGCCTTCTTCGACATGGGCCAGGAGTTGACGCTGGCCGGTTCGCCGGTGGTGGCCGGGGTGCCCGAGTTATATCTCACCGCCATCGCGCTGGGCGCGGTCACCTGCGGCGCCGCCACTTATATCGGCAACGGGCCGAATTTCATGGTCAAGGCCATCGCCGAGGAACGCGGCGTGAACATGCCGTCGTTCGGCGGCTACGCGGTTAGGGCCGGCATCTACCTGGTTCCCATCCTGGTGGCCCTGGTCTGCGTCTTCATCAGCCCGCTAGCGCCGGTTCGCTGGGCCGGCTGGGCGCTGACGGCGGCGTTGCTGATCCGCCCGACCATTTGGCTGGTCAAGGCCCGCCGCCCGACATCGGCCGCCGATGCCGCCCCGGCCGCCCAGCGCCCCGGCTCCCCCTAACCCGGCACGCCGGGCCCGGCGCCCGGCTGATCAGTCGGCCCGAAGGCCGGCGTCAGCGCTGGTCGATCGGCACAAAGTCGCGCGCGACCTGGCCGACGTAGATCTGGCGGGGGCGGCCGATTTTACTGGTCGGGTCGGCGGCCTGCTCGCGCCAGTGGGCGATCCAACCGGGCAGGCGGCCCAGAGCGAATAGGACCGTGAACATGTCGACCGGGAAGCCCATCGCCTGATAGATCAAGCCGGTGTAGAAATCGACGTTCGGGTAAAGTTTGCGCTCCTGGAAGTACGGGTCGGACAGCGCCGTCTCCTCCAGAGTCAGAGCGATGTCGAGAAGCTGGTCGTGTCCGGTCTTGTGGCGCAGAATGGCGTCGGCGTGCTGTTTGACGATCGCCGCCCTGGGATCGTAGTTCTTGTAGATGCGGTGGCCGAAACCCATCAACTTGGCCTCGCGGTTCTTGACCCGGGCCACGAACTTCGAGACGTCGCCGCCCTCGGCCTTGATCTCCGCCAGCATCTCCAGCACCGCCTGGTTGGCCCCGCCGTGAAGCGGGCCGGACAACGCGCTGACCCCGGCCGCGACCGAGACGTAGAGGTTCGCCCCGGACGATCCGACCAGCCGCACAGTCGAAGTGGAACAGTTCTGCTCGTGGTCGGC
>JAITLE010000285.1 GCA_031278075.1 Bifidobacteriaceae bacterium
ACGCCCTCGATCCGTGTTTCCGCAGGTCAGAGACCCGCGGCGGTTCCGGCCTGGTTAGGGCCGATCCGGGCGGGTTTGACCATTCCTACACTTCTCTGTCCGGGAGCGAGAAGTGTAGACTTCCGCGCCCCGCGCCGTGGCCAAGGTGTTGACCGCGGACGCCCTCGATCCGTGTTCCCGCAGGTCAGGGCCCCGCGGCGGTTCCGGCCTGGTTGAGGCCGATCCGGGTGGGTTTGACCATTCCTACACTTCTCTGTCCGGGAGCGAGAAGTGTAGAGTTCCGCGCCCCGCGCCGCGGCGCGGGCATGTCACCTGGACATCTGGCGGCGCTTGAGGCATCGTTTGCGCGTGACTGAATCGCGTCTGGCAATGATCGCTGTCCACGCCCACCCCGACGACGAGTCTTCGAAGGGCGGAGCCACGCTCGCGAAGTATGCCGCGGAGGGCGTCCGCGTGATTGTCGCCACGTTCACTGGCGGCGAACGCGGCGACATCCTGAACCCGCGGTTGGCGAATGACCCCGGGGCGCGAGCCGCGATCATGGCGGACCTGCCTGCGGCTCGCCGGCGCGAGATGGCGGAAGCTGCGCGCATCTTGGGCGTGGAGCAGCGCTTCCTGGGCTTCGAGGATTCAGGGTTGCCGCAGGGCGACCCGCCGCCGCCTCTCCCGGAGGGCTCGTTCGCCACCCTGGATCCAATGGTCGCGGCCAGGCCACTCGCTGCCCTGATCCGCGAGGTGCGGCCGCAGGTGCTGACCACCTATGATCCGTCCGGCGGCTACCCGCACCCGGATCACGTCCAGACCCACCGAGCCACCATGGCGGCGTTGGAGTTGGCTGCGGACCAAGGCCGGGCGGTCGGGATCGGCGCTGTGTCGGGGCATGACGCCGGCCAAGACCCCGCCGCCGGCCAAGACCCCGCCGCCGGCCAGGACCCCGCCGCCGCTCCCGGCCCGTTCCGTGTGCCGAAGGTCTACTACGACCAGGGCATCTCGCTGGATCGTGTCGAAGCGATCCACGAGGAGTTGCTTCGCCGCGGGATGGCCTCGCCGTATTCTGAGTGGCTCGTGGCGCGGCATGGCCGCAAGTCGAAGGCTCAGCACATCACGACGCGCGTGCCCGTCGCGGACTTCTTCCCCGTGCGGGACGCGGCGCTGCGCGCGCACGCCACCCAAGTGGACCCGGATGGTTGGTTCTTCGCCGTGCCGCGGGATGTCGAGCGCGCGGTCTGGCCGCACGAGGACTTCGAGCTGGCGTTCAGCGCCGTGCCAGTGACCATCCCCGAACAGGATCTATTCACCGGCGTACGCTGACGGCCCCACCCGCGCCGACACCACCTAACCCCGCCGCCCGGCGGGCCGCGGTCACCTCAGCGCAGCGCCGCGAGCGGCACCGCCCGGCGGGCCGCGGTCGCCTCAGCGCAGCGCCGCGAGCGCCACCGCCACGAAGTGGCAAGTGAAACCCACCACAGTGCAGGCGTGGAAGATCTCGTGGAAGCCGAAGTGCCTCGGCCACGGATCGGGCCGTTTCAGCCCATAGACGATCGCGCCAGCGGTGTAGGCGACACCGCCGGCGAGCAGCAGCACCACCACCGCAGGACCGCCGGCCCTCCAGAACTGGGGCATGAATCCGACCGCGACCCAGCCCAGCGCGATGTAGATCGGCACATAGCTCCAGCGCGGCGCGTCCAGCCAGAGCACCCGCACCAGGATCGCCGCCAGCGCGCCGCCCCAGATCACGGTCAGCAGCACGGCGGCTGTCCGGCTGCTCAGCAGCAGCAAGGCCAACGGCGTGTAGGTCCCAGCGATGATCAGCGCGATGTTGGAATGGTCGGCCCGCCTCAGCACGCCCGACCATTTCGGTCCCCAGCGGCCCAGGTGGTACGTCGCCGATGTGCTGAACAGCATCATCGCGCTGACCACGAAGATCACGCTGCCGGTCTTAGCGGCAGGGCCCTTGGCGAGCGCGATCAACATGACCCCCGCGGCGATCACCGCGGGGAGCATCCCCGCGTGGATCCAACCGCGCGCGACTGGTTTGGGAGCGGAATCTGCTGCCCTCTCAGCGAGCGCGGTCCCAGACGGGCTGATAGGAGGGGCTGGCGTCACCCAACCTACGGTACCGTAGGCGCCCGGCGGGGCAGGCGCCGACTTGTGACGGATCGGTGCAGACTTGCCGAACGACCCAATCCGCGCAGCTCAGCCGCCGATGCGGGGTAGCCTAAAACAAATGGTCCTCACAGCACCCGTCTACCGCTTGTACGAGCGGCGTCTCCTCAAAGGCCTCGTCGGCGCCGCCGTGCCGCGCCACGTGGGCGTCATCCTCGACGGCAACCGCCGCTGGGCCAAGGTCGCAGGCGAACCAGCCGCCACCGGGCACCGTGCCGGCGCCGACAAGATCGACGACCTCCTCAGTTGGTCCGAAGAAGCCGGCGTCGAACTGGTGACGCTCTGGATGCTCTCGACCGACAACCTCGCCCGTCCCGCGGACGAGCTCGCCACCCTGCTGCGCATCATCGAGGAGACCGTGGCCCGCCTCGCCCGCGACGGCAAGTGGCGCGTCCGCGTCATGGGCGCCTTGGAGTTGCTCCCGGCCGCCACCGCCGAGCGCCTCCACCAAGCCGAGGCCGCCACCGCGGACGTCGCCGGTTTGGGCGTCAACGTCGCGATCGGGTATGGCGGTCGCCGGGAGATCGCCGATGCCGTGCGCTCCCTTCTCGCAGCCAAGGCCCGCGCCGGGATGTCGATAGAGCAGCTCGCGGAGACCCTGGAGGTGGAGCACATCGCCGAGCATCTTTACACCCGTGGCCAACCCGACCCCGACCTGGTGATTCGCACCTCCGGCGAGCAGCGTTTGTCTGGGTTCCTGCTGTGGCAGTCGGTCCACACGGAGTACTACTTCTGCGAGGCCTACTGGCCCGCCTTCCGCAAGGTCGATTTCTTGCGCGCGCTGCGTTCTTATGCGGCGCGCGAGCGCCGCCTAGGCCGCTGACCAGGCTCTCGCCCGAGCCGAGTCGGCCGGGCTGCGGGCGAAGTCGGCCGGGCGCGGGCGGGTGGATGACAAAGTCGGCCGGGCCGCGGGCGAAGTCGGCCGGGAGCGGGCGGGTGGATGGCAAGTCCGCCGGGACGCGGGCGAAGTCGGCAGGGCCCGGCCGCGGCCCCGAGCCGAGTCGGCTGGGCCCGACCCGTCAGGCCCCCGGGCCCGACCCGTCAGGACCCCGGGCCCGCCCCGTCAGGCCCCCGGGCCCGTCATGGACCTGACATCCAGGGCTGAGTCGAGTTGGTCCATGCTGAGCCGCCCGTCCCGGACCACGCCCAACTCCAGGGCGGCCTCACGGATCGTGATCCCGCGCGCCACCGAGTGTTTCGCGATGTGAGCCGCGGCCTCGTACCCGATCACACGAGCGAGCGGCGTGACAATAGACGGAGAGGACTCGGCGAGCGCGAGGCAGCGGACGGGATCGGGCACCAGGCCATCCACCACCTTCCGGGCGAGCAGCCGGGAACTCGCCGCGAGCAACCGGATCGACTCCAACAACGCGGCGGCGATCAACGGGATCTGCACGTTCAACTCGAAGAACCCGGACGCGCCACCCCAGGTGATGGCTGTGTCGTTGCCGATCACCCGTGAACAGACCTGCAACGTCGCCTCCGGGATCACCGGGTTGACCTTGCCCGGCATGATCGATGATCCGGGCTGCAAATCAGGCAAAGCGATTTCCCCGAGGCCGGCTCGCGGCCCAGAAGACATCCACCTCAGGTCGTTGCAGATCTTGATCAGCGACACCGCGATGGTCTTAAGCGCCCCCGACAACTCGACCAGCGCGTCGCGGGCGGCCTGGGCCTCGAAGTGGTTCACGGCCTCAGTGATCGGCAGCCCGGTCGAGGCCGCGAGCAGCGAGATCACCCGGGCCGCGAACCCAGGCGGCGTGTTGATCCCGGTCCCGACCGCGGTCCCGCCGAGCGGCACCTGCGCCACTCGCGGCAAGGCCGCCTCCAGCCGCGCCAACCCGAGCTGGATTTGCGCCGCATACCCTAAGAACTCTTGCCCCAAGGTCACGGGTGTGGCGTCCATCAAATGGGTCCGCCCGGCCTTGACCACGTCCGCGAAGGCGGCGCCTTGGCGGGACAGCGATTCGGCGAGGCCCTCCAGGGCCGGTGTCAGGTCCCGCAGAGTCGCCTCCGCCGCGGCCACGTGAGCCGATGTCGGGAACACGTCGTTCGATGATTGTGACGCGTTGACGTGGTCATTCGGGTGTACTGCCGCGCCCAGGCGGTCGCTGGCGAGCCGCGCCAGGACCTCGTTCATGTTCATGTTCGAGGATGTCCCCGACCCGGTTTGGTACACGTCGATGGGGAATTGGTCGTCGTGCGCGCCGGTGATCACCTGGTCGGCCGCCCATTCGATCGCCTCCGCCCGCGCCGCGTCCAAGATCCCCAGTTCCGTGTTGGCTCGCGCTGCGGCCTTTTTGACCCGCGCCAGCGCTCTGATCTGCGCTGTTTCCAGCCCCCGCCCCGAGATTGGGAAGTTTTCCACCGCTCGTTGCGTTTGCGCGCCCCACAGCGCCGCGGCCGGCACCCGCACCTCGCCCATCGTGTCGTGTTCGATTCGGAATTCGCTCATGTTTCCACCGTCACAGAATCACGCCGCGGACGCCAGAGCAGCGGCCGCGTGTCCGCGCATTAGAGTTGTCGGCATGCCAGCCGCCTCGCACGACCAGCCGCACGACCAGCCGCCCGCCTCGCCGCCCGATTCCGTCCAATCCGCCTTTGTGCCTTGGTACCGCCAGGCGGGCGCCTGGGTTGTGATCGGCGTGATCGTTGTGGCCGCCGCCGCGGCCGTGGTGGTGTTGAACGCGAAAGGCGGGGACCCGTCAGCCACGGTCGTGACCGGCTCGCCGACCCCCGGTGTCACAGCGACCGCCGAGCCCGACGCCACATCGACTGCCGACGCCCCGGCGGTGACTCCCGTCCCGGTCTCAGCTTGTCCACAGGCCAGCGAGATAGTGCTGGGCGAGGAGGGTCAGCCCGCCGGCGCGAGCGCGGATTATGGGATTCAGTTGGGGTGCGATGCCGTGCCGGGCGGCCCGCAGTCTGCGGCGACCGTCCGTGTCAACGTGATCTCGGATTACAGCTGCCCGATCTGCCAGACGTTCGCGGAGATGATCTGGCCGCAGCTGGAAGAGGCGCTGCGGGCCGGGCAGATTCAGCTCGCGGTGCACCCCTTGGGTTATTTGGATGAGTTCTCTTCGACTGATTATTCGTCCAGGGCGGCCCGGGCTGTGACCGCGGTCGCGGCGTTGGATCCGGTTCACTTCACCGCCTTCGACGAGGCGCTTTGGCTTAACCAGCCGCCCAAGGGCGGCGTGGGCTTGTCCGATCAGGAGATCGCCGCCCTGGCCGAGGCTGTGGGTGTGGATCCGGCGGTGATCCCGCGTCTGGCTGGGGGCGAGTTTGATTCTTGGGTCGCCACCGCGACCGCCGCGATCACCAGCGCGGATCAGTTCCAGGGCACGCCTTGGGTTCTGATCGGCGATGGCCAGTCCACTTATATGTGGGACTGGAGCAGCGCTGATGTCCAGACCGCGATCGCGAATGTGGCCGCCGGTCAGCAGCCGTGATGTGATCCGCCGCGCGCGCCTCACCTGGCACGACGCGGCTCGGGTTGCAATCAGGCCCAATCCCCGTGAGGCTGATTCCCATGGCAGAGACCCCAAATGCCGTCAGGCGCCGTGTCGCGCTGGTGGCCCACGACAACAAGAAGCTCGATCTGCTCCGGTGGGCTGAGTTCAACCGCGCCACTTTGGCCCGCCACGAGTTGTGGGCCACGGGCACCACTGGCACCATGCTCCAATATGAGCTGGGGTTGGATGTGAACCGGCTTCTTTCCGGCCCGGTCGG
>JAITLE010000027.1 GCA_031278075.1 Bifidobacteriaceae bacterium
CCGACCGGATTGCAAGTTGTCTATCGCGACGCCGTCACCCGACAGTGGCTGGAGGTCCGAGGCCAGGCGCTGACACCGGCTCTCGCGGTCTCAACCCCGAGCGTGGTGACCTTCGAGCCTGTGATCGCCACCGGAGTGCGGCTCGACATGACGTTCGCCGCCACGGGCGGCGCGATCGCCGAGGTCGTGTTGGGGCCAGCCACTGTTCCAGAGCCCGCGTACCCCGCGGCCGTGGCCGCCGATTTGGCCGCGATTGACATCCCTTACGCCAGTGACGTTCGGTCGAATGTGTCGTTGCCGCTCGTGGGGCCGCTCTACGGGACCACCATCACCTGGCAGTCGTCAAACCCGGCCATCGTCTCCGACGAGGCCGCAGACGGCAAGGCCGCCGGCGTGGTGACCAGGCAAGCCAGTGCCGACCGAGACGTCACACTGACGGCGACCGCGACGCGCGGCAGCGCCAGCGCCAGCCGCTCGTTCCAGCTCACTGTCAAGCGAGCCGATCCCCCCATGCCGACCACAGACTATTTGTTCGCCCATTTCACCGGCCCGAATGATCCAGCGTACGTGACAGACGAGCAGATCTACTTCGCGACCAGCCGAGACGGCGCCAACTTCCAGGACATGACTCCGGCGGGCAGCCCTGTGCTGTCCACCGCCATAGGAGACCGCGGCGTGCGCGACCCGTACCTGGTCCGGGCGGGCGGCGGCGGACGCGCGTACCTGATCGCCACCGACCTGTCCGTCTATTACCGGGCGGGCTGGAGCGGCCAGAACGGCTCAACCCAGGTCGATTACAGCTCCACCCAAATCGTGGTCTGGGAGACAACGGACATGGTCAACTGGGAAGGGCCGCGGCTGGCGGAGGTGGCCGGCGCGATTCCCGACTCTGACAGATTGTGGGCGCCCGAGGCGTTCTGGGACGAGGCGACCGGCCAGTTCTATATCTACTGGTCCGCTGGCGCCGCCAGCACGGGCGGCGGGATCTTCATCGCGTCGACCCGCGACTTCGTGACCTTCTCCTATCCGCAGCTGTGGATGGCCGAAGGCGGGATCGACGCGACCGTGGTCAAGACCGGCGACACGTACTACCGGGCGCACAGCTCGAACGGCATCCGGATCGCCCAGGGCGACGCGATGCTGGGCAACTGGTCAGAGTTGACGACCTTGCAGAACATTATGGCCGGGCACGCCTCAGTCAGCGGCTATCTCGAAGGCCCGGAGTTCTTCCAATACAACACTGACGACTACCCCGGAACCGTGTTCGGACTGTTGGCGGACAACCCAGACTCCGGCTACCGCGCCTGGCGGACCACCGACATCGGCGACACGACCAGGGCTAGCTGGGAGTGGGCAGGCGACATGTCGTTCGGTCCGGTGACGAAGCGCCACGGGACCATCTTGCCGATCACGGCGGCCGAGTATGAGGGCATCATGGCCGAGTACGGCCACGCGATCGTGGATGTCGAGGCCATCACCCTGTCCGGCCCAGGTCTGGCCGACGGCCAGGCGGTGGTGCCGCAAGGCGAGACCCTGGGGTTGACGGCCAGCGTGGAGCCGTCAAACGCAACGGCGCCGTCCGTGTTCTGGGCCTCGAGCGACCCGGCAGTGGCTGCGGTCGATTTCGACGGCGTGATAGAAGCGACCGGCTACGGGATCGCCACCGTCACGGCGACGGCCAAGGATGGATCGGGGGTCACTAGCTCGGTCACCATCACCGTGCCGCCTCCCGCGCCCACGCTGTCGAAGCCCAAGCTGACCGGCTCGCCGCAAGTCGGCCAATCGTTGACGGTGGGCTTCACGGCCACGCCGTCGGTCGCGGAGGGCAAAGTGGTGTGGTACCGGATCGACGGAGACGGAAAACCCGTCAAGACCGTGGCCACCGACCAACTGTCCTACACTCTGACGACAGACGATTTGGCGGCCGGCGCAGTCAAGGTCAAGGTCACGGCGGTCAACCCGGACGGGGCCTTTGTGGTCAAGTACTCGGACACTGTGGCAGTGACGGCTGCGACATCGCAGCCTGTCGCCACGCCATCGGTCAAGACTGCGGTCCTGACACTCAACCAGTACACGGGCCAACTACGGCTGGCGTACACGACCAACCCGGCGAACTATCCCGCCGCGGACGTGACGATCCGCTGGTATACCGCCCAGTCAGTGGTCAAGGAGGCCAACGGTCTGACGGCGTACACGCCTGCGGCGCCAGGTCTCTACAAGGTCAAGCTGACGCTGGTCGGGTCTACCGTTGCGCGCTACTCGAACGGAGTCCAAGCGGGCTAACGCGCCCCGCGGCGGAGGCGATTCCTTTCTGGGGTCGCCCCTCTTGCGCGCTTGGCCAGCGCGCCCGCAGTGTCCCCCGCCGAGATTCGCCGCACAAGGATTCGTTTGGCGCGGGATGGGCTGCAAGCCGCCCGCCTGGGCTGATAGTGGAGCTATCGGGCCGGCCGGCGGCGCTTCAGACACAGGCATGCGAGGCCCTGGGCCGCGCGGCGTTCTCGCCGCGAGCCGGCGCGAGGGGAGGGCAGGTCGACTGGCGGATCACCAATTCCGGGGCGAGGGCGACCCGTCGCGGCTCGGCCGCGCCCCTGATCGCGCCCAGCAGAGCGCGGAAAGCCTCCTGGCCGAGCGCTCCCAGGTCCTGGCGCACCGTGCTGAGCGGCGGTCGAAGCTGCGCTACGCCCGGCGCGTCATCGAAACCAACGACCGACACGTCTTCCGGCACGCGCAAGCCCGCCTCTGCGAAGCCCCTCAGCGCGCCGATGGCGGCGTGATCGTTGGCGACAAACACAGCCGTCGGCAGCGGCCCGGGGCGCGCCGCCAGATCCTTGGCCAGCTAGCAGCCGCTGGCCGACTCCCACGATCCACGCAACAGCGGCCCCGGCCGCAACCCCTTACCTTCGAGCGCCCCGCGCCAACCGCGCTCGCGGCATTGCGCGTGGAATTCGACTTCGGGGCCAGCGAAGTGGGCGACCACCTGATGACCCAGGTCCGCCAGGGAGCCCACGGCCAGCCGCGCGCCCAGATCTTGATCGAAATCCACGCACGGGAAGCGTGACGTGCCCCCAGAACCCGCGGTCAGCATCACCGCGGGACATGATCCCACCGCCTGCGCCGCCGCATCCAATGCTCACTGGTTAGG